>JAKQSH010000027.1 GCA_029570245.1 Deltaproteobacteria bacterium
TCGCGGTCGATGGTTCCGGCGTAGAACATGGACATGCCTTTGCCGAAACGCAGCGCCGCCAGAGCCGGAGCATTATTGCTGAGCCGCAGAATTGTTTCTTTCTCGCGGTTGGGATCGGGATGATAGGTGTAATATTCACTGATTTTCGCAGCGTAAAGGCTGGCGGCGCTTGCATCGTCGAATATGTCCAGTACAGGATGTGAATAGTCCAGTCCGGCCAGGTGCAGAGCGCTTCCCTCACGATTGTCGGCGGTGGCTTCACCTGCCTTTATTGAGTAACGCAGTTCTCCGGGCAGCAGTGCGGGAATGCCGGCATTGTAACTGTCTGCATCCGTGTTTTTTCCGACCGATATGAACAGTCCGCCTCCGGCGCGGACAAATTCCGTCAGTGCAGCGCCCATATCGGGTTGCATTACGGCCAGATGGCACAGGAAAACGACATCTTTTTCTTTCAGCGCTGCAGGCGTGAGTCTGTCGGGCGTAATTATCTCCGGGATAAGGCGGGCGCGGTTCAATCCGCCAGGATCAAGCGCACGGCTGAGGTAAAACACTTCGTCGCGGTAAGTTGTGTCTGACGGTTCTCCGTCAACAATAAGTACGCGCACCGTTTCCGAAATGTCAAGCGCCAGAAAACGCGAATTGTCCGCCGCCAGTGCGTCGGATTGTATGCGGGCTTCGATGCTTACCGCACCGCTGTTGTCGAAACGCTGTATGAACTCCTTTTCCGCATCCGTTCCGGCGCTTACATCTATAAAGCCGTTAGCCGTATTTTCTCCGTTTACAAAAAGCGACACAGGCAGAGAAGAAACGTTTCTGTCGCCGTACGCTGCTATCTTGATTTTTATGTTCCAGTCCGCCGAGCCTGTGAAATACGATCTTTCTGCACTCAGCGAGCTTACAGCCACATTGTCGATTGCTCGGCCTTTTCTGACATCTATCAGCAGCGTTTCGGGTTGCTCTTCGGCATTGCTCCACGGCAGAGCCTGAACGTCGTAGCCTGCATGTGTGAAATCGCCGACAATTATCACCGACTTGTTTTCCTGCGTTGCTGTCTGAAGCATGACGCCGGCGCTTTCCAGAGCCGCCGGCAGATCGTCTCCGCCTGTTGTGGCGTCAAGTGCTTCGATATATCTTATGGCTGCGCTGCGGTCGAAGCTCATTTCGAACGGTTCCGGCGCCAGTTTTCCTGCCGCCACAATTCCGAAACTGTCGCTTTCCGGGAAAGCCGTCAGTGTCCGCAGCGCTTCTTTTTTTGCGCTTTCCATCAGTGTTTTACCGTCAGGTGCGGCGCTCATCGAGGCGGAAACATCCATGATGAAAACATGCGCCGTCGGGCCTTTCTGCGTGTTGCCGGGTGTCTTCACGCTTTCCGGCTGTGTGTATGGCCGCGCCATCATAAGCGCCAGCAGGGCAATCAGCAGACAGCGCAGCAGCAGAAGAAGAAACTGTTTAAGCTTGAGATGCGCCGACAGTTTTTTATTTGAAAGCTCCACGAAATATATTGCCGAAAAAGCATGCCTTACGGCACGCCGCCGGTTTATGAGGTGAATGATTACCGGCGCTGCGGCCAGCAGCATTCCCCACAGAAAAACGGGATTGACGAAGCCGAAGTTCACTGGCGTCCCTCCCGCGCCCGCAG
>JAKQSH010000040.1 GCA_029570245.1 Deltaproteobacteria bacterium
TCTGCAAAACCTCCACCACCGGTTCAAGTCCGGTCGGCGCCTCCAGAAGCAGAAAGCCGCTTTCGCACAAGAAAGCGGCTTTTTCTTATATGCGCCAGAATCGCAGTGCCGGACAGCCAATCTTCCACAGAAAAACAGCAGAAGATACAAGATGTTACACGCCGCGCGTTCAAATTTGTTTTTCGGCGTTAAAAATATTCAATGATTTCAACATGCGATTTTTTTATTCTGAATATATTTCTCTGACATCGTTCATATCCCTTCCAGGGCAGGCAACAGAACTTTTTTGCGTCATTCCGCCCACAATGAAAACTCAGAATTAGACTCATCGAACATGGTGAGCGGAAGAAATAAAATATTGAAAATACTCGGACAAAACACCAGCTGTTCAAATACTGACCAGACACGACAACACCATATATAGTATGCCCAAAACGGCACACCGACAATATCTAGTTATTTTGCTTGACAAGCCCCTCGGATTTCTGATACCCGAATTAGCGTGCCTGACATCAATGGGCCGTATTCCCGAAGGTGTAAACAAATCGCCATCGCGGGCGGGCTTCTGAGATAAATCGGGCGGAACTTTTGAACCAGCGGAGGGCGACTGTCATCAAAATAACGGGTGGATATGCGTTTCATCCTACGAGACGGCAGTATGCTATTCGCTTTTGACTGGAAATACGAAAATCCGGGGCATCAGGACACTATTGAGAGGAAAAGGGCGTTAAAATATGGAGAAAAGCAAAGTAAAAGAAAACAGGACCATGGAGGTCGAAGTGAATATCGCGGAAGTAGCCGACATTTCCGACGATACCAAAAAGAAATATCTGAAGGAGGCTGTTGCGGAGGTTGATCCAATGGACGTTCTCAAAAAACTGGACGGCGGACAGTATTGCGTTGACCATGAAAAGATCGCCAAAGCTCAGGGCGGCATGAAAATTGAACGTTATTTCACAAAGTCGGGAAAACATCCCTACACGGAAATAGAATGGGAAAAACGTTCTGCCGCAATAACCAACGACAAAGGACAGATTGTCTTCGAACAGAAGGACATCGAAATCCCCAAATTCTGGTCGCAGCTGGCTACGAACGTTGTAGCCAGCAAATATTTCCGGGGCGGTCACGAAGACCCCAACCGCGAAAGCAGTGTGCGCGATCTGGTTGACCGCGTCGCCAAGACTATTGCAAAATGGGGCCTAGCACAGGGTTATTTCGCCACGAAGGAAGACGCCCGCATCTTCGAGGAAGAACTGACTCACCTGCTCATCAATCAGAAAGGGTCATTCAACAGCCCGGTATGGTTCAATGTCGGAATAGAGGAACATCCACAGTGTTCGGCCTGCTTCATCAACTCCATAGAAGACAAAATGGAATCCATTATGGACCTGGCCAAGACCGAAGGCATGCTTTTCAAATTCGGTTCGGGTACAGGTACAAACCTGTCAACTCTGCGCTCCTCCCGTGAACAGCTTTCCACCGGTGGTTATGCGTCCGGCCCCGTTTCTTTTATGAAGGGTTACGACGCCTTCGCAGGCGTAATAAAGTCGGGCGGGAAAACGCGTCGCGCCGCGAAAATGGTAATGCTCGATATCGACCACCCCGACATTATGGAATTCATAGAGTGCAAAGTTAAAGAAGAAAAGAAAGCCTGGGCGCTCATCGACGCCGGTTACGACGGCTCCATCGACGGCGAAGCATACCGCTCGGTGTTTTTCCAGAACGCCAATCACTCGGTGCGAGTATCCGACAAATTCATGCGCCGCGTAATTGAAGACGATATCTGGTACACGCTGTCCGTTGTCTCCAAGAAAAAGATGGACACATACAAAGCCAGGGATATTCTGCGCAAAATTGCAGAATCCACATATTACTGCGGCGATCCCGGACTGCAGTTCGATACAATCATCAACGACTGGAACCCGGTTTCCGACACAAAACCAATCAGGGCGTCCAATCCCTGCTCAGAATATATGTTCATCGACGACTCGTCCTGCAACCTGGCTTCGCTGAACCTTATGAAACTGCGCACGCCCGAAGGCGACATCGACATCGAAGCTTTCAAGCATGCAGTCGATATCTTCATAACCGCCCAGGATATCATCATCGACAACGCCGGATATCCGCGCGACAAAATAGCCTTCAACAGCTATACATACCGCCCGCTGGGTCTGGGTTATACGAACCTGGGAGCCCTGCTCATGTCGCGCGGCATGCCTTACGACTCAGAAGAAGGTCGCGCTTATGCCGGAGCCATCACCGCCATTATGACAGGCAGAGCGTATGCGACTTCAGCGCGCCTGGCAGAGAAAATGGGCCCATTCAATGAGTACAGAAACAACGTCAGCTCCTTCAAGCGCGTCATATCCAAACACGGCAAGGCATTAAGCCGCATCAAGGCCGACGCTATTCCCTCCGAACTGATGAAAGCTGCCGAAGAGGCATGGCGCGAAGCCGAAGAACTCGGAGATAAGTTCGGATATCGCAATGCACAGGTAAGCGTACTAGCCCCCACCGGAACCATTTCTTTTATGATGGATTGCGACACAACAGGAATCGAACCAGACCTGGCGCTGGTAAAATACAAAAAACTGGTCGGCGGCGGAACCTTCAAGATCGTCAACAACACTGTTACGGAAGCATTGAGACGCCTTGATTATCCGGCCTCGCAGATCACCGAGATTATTCACTTCATCGAAGAAAACGACACCATTGAAGGCGCTCCGCACATCAAACCCGAACATCTTCCGGTTTTCGACTGTGCACTGCGCCCGATAAACGGCAAGCGCTCCATCAATTACATGGGACACCTGCGAATGATGGCCATAGCCCAGCAGTTCATTTCCGGCGCAATTTCCAAAACGGTCAACCTACCGGAAGAAATCACGGTTGACGAGATCATGGACACCTACATTTCGGCGTGGAAGCTGGGACTGAAAGCCGTTGCAGTTTACCGCAACAACTCCAAGCGCATTCAGCCGCTTTCCGCCGGCGAACAGAAAAAGACCGCTCAGGCAAAGCAGACTCAAGCAAATGCGCCCAAGCGCCGCAAGCTTCCCGACGAACGCCACTCAATAACGCACAAGTTCTCAATCAGCGGACACGAAGGCTATGTCACAGTAGGCATGTACGAAGACGGCAAACCGGGTGAAATTTTCATTGTCATGTCGAAAGAAGGCTCAACGGTTTCAGGCATGCTGGACGGATTCGCCACCATGGGTTCTCTGGCGCTGCAATACGGAGTACCGATCGAAACTCTGGTCGATAAATTCAGCCACATGCGCTTTGAACCGGCAGGTTTTACACAGAATCCCGAAATACCGGTGGCAAAGTCGATTTACGATTACATCTTCCGCTGGCTGGCCGCCAAGTTTATGAACGAAGACGATAAATTGCGTGTCGGATTGCAGCCGACCATCACAAACGGCGACGGCATCAAGAAAAGCGCTGCATCGGTCGGCAGCGACGCTCCGGCCAAGAAAGAAACCAAGGCCGGCGGCAAGGCATTTGTAAACCAGGATGATGCACCATCCTGCCCGACCTGCGGAACCATCATGGTAAGGTCAGGCGCCTGTTACCAATGCATAAACTGCGGAACGCAGTACGGTTGCGGTTGATCCGGCTTGACTGATCCTTAAAAAAAGCCCCCGTTCAATCAATGAAAATTGGCTTGAACGGGGGTTTTGTTATATCATTGTTTTCACCTGTTAACCTTCCAGGGGGATACAACTAATGAGCAGCGGAAAGAAAAAAACGGGATTCGACCAGTTGTTCAACATTCAGAAAGAAATGTCTCTGATTCTGAACGACTTCACCAGCACACAGCAACACCTGCAAACTCTGCAGCATCGTTCAATCGACATTGCGCTGGATGTCTTTGAGACGGATGAATACATTTACATCCGCACAGAGCTTCCAGGGGTGAAGAAAGAAGACATTCAGCTTTACATGCTGCGTGACGTGCTGGTTATAGAAGGCGAAAAGAAACTGGCCTATCGCGACGAGAGCTGCGCGTATCTCAACATGGAATTGCAGGTTGGACGCTTCAAACGCGACATCGAAATCGGCAAGCCGATCAATGTTCAGAACATAAAAGCGAAACTGGAAAACGGCGTTCTGCAGGTAATGCTGGAAAAAATTTCAGACAGACGCGGACGCCGTAAAATGATTGATATCGAATAATAATCCATACGGCTGTGGTACATGTTGTTTACTGCTGCATCGCCAGATGAAATGAGGGGAAAATGAGCGATACCAACAATAACATCAGCATTGAAGACAAGCTCCACGTACCGGAGCTTCTGCCTCTTCTGCCGGTAAAGGACATC
>JAKQSH010000043.1 GCA_029570245.1 Deltaproteobacteria bacterium
CAATTGCCATGCGCTTTCCGGCTGGAGCTTCGAGGTTCGCCAGCGTATGACCCCAGCTGAACAACTCGTCAACAGTAGAAGCGCGAATCACTCCAGCCTGCTCGAAAACTCCGTCGTACAGCAGATCGGGGCCTCCCATGGAACCGGTGTGTGAACGCCCGGCGCGCGAGCCGGATTCAGTACCACCGATATAAAGCGCAACAATGGGCTTTTTCCTCGAAACACGCCTGGCCGTTTCGATGAATTCACGCCCGCGACGCAAACCTTCTATATAAAGCACAATGGCTCTGGTTTCCGGGTCTTCACCCAGATAATCTATCCAGTCTACCATATCGGTGTTGGCCGAATTTCCGACGCTTATCGACTTGGACAGTCGTATACCTCTGTCGCGCAGCCACGGCAGGGTAAGAGTAACATACGAACCGCTCTGACTTACAAGCGACAGTGCGCCTGCACGGTCGTGATATGGGAACATGGTAAGATTCATGCGATTGTTGGCGTTGATTATTCCAATGCAGTTGGGTCCGACGAAACGAATGCCGTGCTTCTCGGCCACATCCAACAGATCGCTTTCAAGAGCCGCACCTTCGGCTGAGACTTCTCTGAAACCACCTGTAATGATTACGGCGTGACGTACTCCGGCCTGTCCCAGTTCGTCAAGCACCCTGGGCGTAACCTGACAGGGGGTAATCAGCAGTGCCAGATCGGGAACGAAAGGCAGGTCTTCTATGCGTGCAAAGGCCGGTTTTCCCAGCACTTCCTTATCGCGCGGGTGATAGAATATGATTTCGCCTTCATAGCCCGAATTCAGCAGGTTGAGCGACTGCAGCGCCCCCATTTTCATAACGCTGTTGCTGGCTCCGGCTACGATAATCGAAGCGGGATTGATTATCTTGTGCAAAGGGTGTTCGAACATCTTGACACATCCTCACTACTTGAATTGTGAAATGAACACGGAAGGCCGAATGGCCGATTTATCAGAAACATTCTTCATTTACAGTAATAAAAGTCAAGCAAAATGACATGCTGCGTCAAAGACTGAATATGGCAACTATCTGGCGGCAAGAGCTGCGCCAAGTGCGCCGATAAGCTGCGGGCTGTTAAGCACGCGTATTCTCCTGCCGGTTCTGTCCACAAGTGACTTCACCATCGACTCATTAAGAGCCACGCCGCCACTCATAAAAATTTCGGAATCCGGTGGAATGTCGCCGGCAAGAGAGGCCACGCGCGACGCCAGCGACTGATGAAGTCCTTTAACAATCTCGTCTATTTCTTTGCCTTCGGCCACAAGAGAAACGACTTCGCTTTCTGCAAATACAGTGCAGGTATTGGATACCGGGATCGAGTTTACGGCTTTATTGAACCGCAACGCCACTTCATCAAACGGCACACGCAGACGTTTAAGAATCACTTCCAGAAAACGACCTGTTCCGGCGGCGCATTTGTCGTTCATTGAAAAATCGAGAACATCGCCGTTATTGCCGATTTTTATGATTTTGGTGTCCTGCCCGCCGATGTCGATGAGAACACCGCCCTTCCCGGTCAGGTGAAACGCTCCGCGTGCATGACAGGTTATTTCGGTAAGAACCAGATCGGCTCTTACGCGCTTGCGGCCATATCCTGTGGCGCCGATTCTTACACCGTCTCCGGCTTTGACCTGCGCTTTCAATTCGGCCAGCGCCCGTTCAGTCTGTCTGTCGATAAGCGGCTCCGCTTCTTCAACAATGCTTGCCAGAATATTTCCTTTCGAATCAACTGCCACCGCTTTCCAAGTTGTAGAACCGACGTCAATGCCGATTGAGACACACTCAGTCATTGAAGTTCTCCATAAAAGCCAGCAAACGCATTTCGGCCTGTTCGCCGGAAAGCGAACGTTCATCGGCATGGTCAGCTTCAAGCAGTAGCACACGAATATTCATGTCCTTCTGCAAGCGCTCTTTTACATCCACCTGGCCGACTGAATAGGGCTTGCAGGAACGGTCTGAATGCAGCACCGCTCCGTCAACACCGAAGCTCTTCGCAAGATCGACTGTTGTTTTCAGACGGTTGTCAAGATCACGATTAAGGTAAACGTAGGTGTAAGTTTTCGCCGCAGACTCAAGCGGATGCGAAGGGTCTATCAGATCGCCCGCTTCTGCCCATGCGTTGGAGTATGTCGCACATACGAAGTTGAAGCCACGCTCGGCGGTCATTGTTGAATGCTCGCGCACCTTGAACCAGATCGGCAGATTGTCCCACAACAGGCGGTGTTTTTCGTTCTTTATTCCCCCCACGCCTGCCTTGACACGCTCGGTAAGTTCGTCTTTCAGCATCCGGTAATATTCATTGCAGGTTTCCGTGCCGCGTATCGTTACAATCGGAGCGATGTGAAAAAATGTATCAATGCCTGTCCACGGGGCCGGGCGCGCCTGAGAAATAGCCAGGCACTCACCCCACAAACGGCTGCCATCGCGTGCATTTTCGACAACACGCGCCAGTTTCTCTGCGTCCATGCGGCGTCCGCTTATTCTTTCGGCAGCCTCGATGACTTCTCCCAACTGGGCGGAAACATAATCGAGATGGTGTTCTCTGGTTCCTCCGTACATGAACGGAGTATCGACCAGCACCAGCGGAACATTGAGATATTCGGCCAGATTGCGATACCAGTACAGCACGGTCTGACAGATGTTGGTGCAGCAGGCTATCATGTCGGGCTTAGGCAGGCGTCCTACTGGTGTTTTACCGGAAATAACGCTGCCGATATCGGTGCGGGCGTAGCTGCACACATCGCGGGAAAGCCCGTCGCGCTCGGCGAATTCGGCGATTTCCGGCACCTTGTGGCGAGTCGAACACAGGGCGGCGTGATTTTCGGGATATACGACATGAAAACCGAGGGCGAAGAAAACTTCCGCAGGGAATCCGCTTGTTACCCACGCCACCGGAACAGCGCCGTCGGCGTAACGCCCTTCGAAATAATTGAGCGTCATAATTTCTTTGAGTTTCTGCACAGACTGCAAAGGCGGCCCGAAAGGAGTTTCACGCGGTTTGCGTTTGCGGGATTTCTGCGCAGATTGCCACCTGTCAAGAGCCATAAGAAAAGGCCCGACTGCCCGTTTGGCCATCTGATATTGGATTTTTCTGGTAATCATTCTGACTCACCGCCTTTCGAAGCCATTTCAACAAAGGCTTCAAGCCGCGTCGAAAGCTGACCTGATAGCTGCTTTTCGAGCTCGGTTTCTACGTACAATACGGGCGAATTCATTGCAGCAAAACGCTTTTTTATCATGGCGACATCGAACATTTCCGGCTCACAGAATTTGACGTTGTGCAGAACAAGTCCGGCAGCACCATTTTGCGAATACAAGCCGGTCAGATATTCCACTCGCCCGGCCAGATCAGAACTGCGAGTGCTGCATGGCGGCAGAGCAAAATAGCGCTCAATCACAGCTTGTAATGGATTGTCCGGCAATTCAGCGGAACTCGAAGAGATACGTCTTCCGATTGCTGCATAATCATCAGCCACGATAAAAGCTCCGGCATTCTCAAGCACGTCAAAGATGTCCATCGGTTCCGGCACGATGCCGGAGAGCATAAGCGCCACACCTTTTTTTTGCGGCTTATCGGAGATTTTCGATGCAAGCTCCTTAAGTTCCGCCATATGATCTTCGGGCCACAGCCATTCACCGCGACGCAGAATGGCATAAAGTTCAGAATCGCGCATGTCGATATTTCTTCGCAGCTTGAGAATTCTCAGCTTGAGCGCATCAATTTCCGCGTGCAGTTTCACAGCGCTTGAAAGCCGCGCCGGCTCCAGCTTTTTTCCTGTCAGAGTTTCTACCTGGGCGATGAAAGCTTCAATCTCCCGCACCAGATAAACTTCGGAGCTGGCACGGCGTTCTCCTTTGGGGTGAATGAAGCGCAGCACCGGTCCGTTCCAACCGCCGAAATCCGGGAGCAGCGAAGCCAGCCCCTGAATGGAATCGCAGGTATGCGGAAACAGTAGCGCGTCGGCTTCGGAAGCATGCCCGCCGGCGATGAAAGCCAGCGCTTTCCGCACAACGGGACAGACGTAGGTTTGAATGCGTCCGGCCTGATTCCCTGAGATTTCGCCTGGCGGCCCCCACAGTTCAACGCAGAGAACATCAAGAGCCGTCAGAATTTCCTTCGGGTAGTGTATGGGCAGACTTATGACGACTTTCCGCCCGAACTCGCGCTTCTGTCTGTCGATATATTCCTTACGCATGCAAAACCTCGTTATGTCCATTGAAAATTACGGAGCTCAGAATATGATAATCTCTTCTCCAGGCCAATAAAAAAGGCTTCTCCCATTTCAGAGCAGAAGCCTTTGTGATTTTCACAGAAGAAATGAATCAACCGTGCAGACGGGCATGTTGTTCAAGCAAAGCGCTGAAAGCGGAGTTCAGGCCCTCGCGCAGCTTCGCCAGATCGCCTTCCGGCCAGCTCTCCCTGGCGAAATCGCGAATGAAGCTGGTTTTGTCAATACGATTGTCGAAACGCCCCACCGGCAGCAGATATTTCTTTCCATCTTTGATGACTGTCACAGTGTCGGGCTGTTCGGAAATACCTATAAGATATTCCATATCATCGCAACCATAATCGCCGAGCATCACGTCTATAGGTACGCCATGAAACAGAATGGAGCCCTGCTCGCCAGGCTTGCTGCGCGCAAAATTCTTGCGGCGCGACTCTTCCGGCGTCACCCAGATATACAGAATTGCGGCTTCCTTAAGAATCTCGTGCGACAGCATACGCAGCGAATACTGATAACCGAAACAATCAGGCAGAGGCATGCTTGAACCGTCGGCTCCGCCGCGTGCAAATTCTATAACAACTGTTTTACCCTCAAGATCGTCAACGATGCCCCTGTTCTTATCGTCCAGCAACTTGTCGGTTTCGCTCTTCAAACGAGCTTCAAGCTCCGAAATGGTGCCTCTGCTCAGCGCCGAAAACACCGGCATTCCGCCTACAGCCGCGCGTGCGGAATCCATGCGCTCGAAAAGCCAGGCTCCGCTTGACTTGACGCTTATGCGCCGTGCGGAAATAAGGTCTTCGTAGTCCATATTTATAAGAGCAATGAGTGTTCCCCAGTCAATCGAATCCTTGAAGGGCTTGTCTCCAGCATGAAAGAAAGCCCTGTCCTGCCCCAGAGCCGCAAGTTCGTCGTCGATGCAGCGCATGAGATGAACATAAGGATAATCGTCAAGTTGCACAGTATGCCCGATGTGAAAATGCTCCAGACATTCGGCAGGCGAGAGACTGTCGAGGTAAGTACGGACTTCTGATTTGCCCGAAGCGGGCAAGGCCAGCAACAGAACGGTTTTAATCGGTTTCGCCATATTCAAAGCTCCAGAATCAAGTTAATGAGCGGATTTTCTGCCGGTCGGCATTGCATTCCAGATTTTAAGCAGCAGAATGAATCCAACCACCCCGAAAGGAATAAGAAATACCGGCCAGAAATGCCAGTTCCAGCTGGTAATGTAACCGAGACTGATCGACTGCACACCGGTTCCGAGGTAAACAAAACCATCTATGACTCCGACAGCTGTAGCAGCGCCCTTGCGCCCGCCGAAATCCATTGTAGCAGTACCGGAAAGCAGGCCGTGAGTTCCGATTACGGCGATGGACATCATAAAAGTAATAAAGGCCAGCACCCAGCCGTTCGACAGTGAGAATACCATGCCAAGGCTGCATACAATCAGTATGCCGTAAAAGAGCGCAGCCGACGGTGCACGGCGTGAACCGAAAATTTTATCGCTTATTACACCAGCAATCATGCCGCCCGTACACCCGGCAATCCAAAGCAGTTCCCCCCAGTACGAAAGCGTTATTTGCCAGCCGGAGGTAATGCCGGCATTTATCTGCTCGGTAGCGTAAATCGGGAACCAGTGCATAACACCGTTGCGCAGAACGCCAGTGCAGAATTCAATGAAGGCGACAACGATTATCACCGGATGCGTCAATATCCGTTTGAAAAGCTCAAGCGTCGGAACGCTGGCTTCAAGATTTTCGCCGCTTGAAGCATCGCAGGTGTCGAAGTCCTCATGGCCGGCCTGTGATGGCCTGTCCTTAAGAAGAAAGACTTCGAGGATAAAGAAAGAGAACAGCAGAATGGCTGGTGAAAAGAACACCCACCACAGAGCGTCTCCGCCATTGAAACCCTGACCTTTTACAAAATCACGGGCGAGAATAAACGGCGTAACCGAAAAGGCCAGATACAGACCGGAAGAAATCATTACGCCAAATATGCCTGAAAAAGTGCCGCGTTCGCGCACATGGAACCAGTTTGAATTGACTTTGACGATGGACACCGCGCCATAGCTCTGAAAATACATATTGATGGAGTATAGAACGATATATACGCCAGTGAGCGGAGCTGAAGCCGGATTGTCGAGGCTTAAAACATAATAAAGGTACACGCCCATGAGCACATTCATAATACATGCGCCCAAGGCTCCGATAAGCATGCCTTTTTTTCCGCCGATGCGGTCAACCAGTGGGCCGTTAACAAGAAATGAAAATGCGTACACCACCGCTCCGATTCCGAAAATTTCACCGAAATCGGCCTTGCTCATAAGATCGCCAAGAGCGTTTTTGGAAACGGTCAGATTGTAGCGACCCATGTATAAAAGGGCGTATGTCAGACCAAGCGGAAACCAGTTAAAGAATCGCCTCAGCTTGAACTCGGAAGAATGCAGAACAGCATTGTCGGACATGGCATCACCTGTCAAAAAACATGAACATTGTCAGTCAGCTTATTCCAGAACGGCCGCCCGGACAAATTATTTTCTGTCAGAAATCAGCAATAATTCAATATTGAAATCTCACCCGGAACAGAAGTGCAACAGATTCGAATACCTGGAAAAAATTAATGCTGAAAGCAGAACTTGACTTTCAGCCTTATCTAAGATATCTCTTTTTTCGCTATATTTTTCTCTATTATCGGCACTATTCAGGGAGCCTGGGCATGAAAAAAGACCTACTGATTTCCGCACCCGAACCGACAATCCGCCGGATGCCAACTTATGTCCATTACCTGAAAGGGCTGGAAGCCGGACCTGAGACTTTCATCTCAACAAGCAAAATGTCTGTCGATCTTGGTTTTGACCCCACGCAGATAAGAAAAGACCTCTCATATGTCGATATTGTCGGCAAAAACAGAGTCGGATATCCGATCGAACAGCTTATAAAAGCCATTGAAGATTTTCTGGGCTGGAACATCCGAAAAGATGCGATTCTGGTTGGAGCCGGTCATCTCGGTTCTGCCCTGATGGGTTACGAAAGACTGGATCAGTATGGCATAAATATAGTAATGGCTTTTGATGTTCAGCCTGGAAAAGTTGGCGAAAAAATTCACGGAATTGAAATCCGCCATATCAGCAAAATGGCAGAGGTGATCAAACAGAAAAACATCCAGGTCGGCATAATCACCGTTCCTGCCAGCCAGGCTCAAGCAGTGGCGTCCATGATGGAAGACTCCGGTATCAAGGCCATCTGGAATTTCGCGCCGATTTCGCTGAACATCAGCAAAAACAACGTGTTTGTCGAAAACGCCCTGCTCTACTCGTCACTTTCCGTACTGGCCTGCAAATTGAAAAACCTCTGAACCAAGGTCGGCTCTGTCGTATATAAATGCTCTGTTTTGCAGACAAATTTGATTTGTTCATCCGTTGCGGTGCAACCCAGACCTTAGCATGCATCCCCCCACCAGAAGGAGCAGTATCAGAAAATGTGGAACTGCGTCTGGCATGCCGGAACAGGAACCACTGGAAGCTGAAGACAAAACTCCATCATTTTCAGACTCGTTGCCATCCGCATCGGCGGCTGAATCATCCTGATCGGCCAGTTCCTCGAAAGCACTTTCAATACTATCCGGTTCAGTATCGAAATCCGAATCGTCTTCAGAGTGGAGTTCCGACTCCATCTCCGAATCACATTCGCATGAATCAGCGGTGTCGCCGTCGAAATCTCCATCAGAGGATTCCTGAAATTCCGGCATTTCAATATCATAGTCGAATATGATTTCATATTCGCCGGAATCAACAGTATCGGAATCTGCATCCGGTTCCACATCACCGTCAGGCGCCGAATATTCTGAAACAAGCACAGAAAAACCAGATGGTGCAGAACCACCGTGTTCTTCTGAATAGCCAGTCTGCACAACCTGAAAAACGACAGACGAATCCGCCGGCAAATCCAGCACAAGACTCTCTGCTTGAGATGCAGAAGCAATATCTGCTCCTTCAATGCACTTATCGGCATCAACCGAACATTCACTCCATACGGCGATCCCTACATCAATACCATCTCCGGGTAATGCACTGAATTCATATGCTCCTTCTTTAATTATATCAACCCTGAAGAATATGTCCCTGTCGAACATGAACTTTCCGGCGCAACTTTCCGGCACGGAAGAATAAGGGTGCATTTCATCAAAATGAGCTTCCAATCCGACATCAATTTCCAAAGAAAGCGGAGATGAGCAAGAATCACCTGAAGCTGCGGATGCGCAGATTTCGTCAAAACAATATGCTTCTCCTTCATCTTCCAGGATGCAAGGCGTCCAGTCGAATTTTCCGGTACATTGGGTTATCTGCCTGCAATCGTATCCGTCACCGACGTATCCATCATTGCATTCGCACCATCCGGGAGTTAAGCAGGTGGCGTTTGGATCACAAGGGGTATCACAGACGGCAACGGTACAGAGAGTTCCTGTCCAGTCAGAATCGCATGAGCATGAACCGCTCACACCGGAGTGGCAGGTGCCATGAATATCGCATTCAGAACAGGCATACTGACATTCGCTCCCGAAATGCTGTGAATCACATACATTACATAAAGAGCCCCCCCAGCCTTCTTCGCAGTCGCACATATTGGGAGCAAAACAGTCGCCGTGTTCGCACGCAGGCGAACATACCGGAATTTCACACAAAGGCCCGCTCCAGCCATCACTGCAGGTACATGTTAAAGGCCCGCTGCAAACACCGTGAACACAAGGCGTAGAACAATGAAATGACATGCATTGTACTCCATGCCAGCCATCATCGCAGGTGCAGAATCCTTCTTTTCCCTG
>JAKQSH010000047.1 GCA_029570245.1 Deltaproteobacteria bacterium
CAGCAGAAGAATCATAAAAGACAAGAACAACACCGTGAAGCTGTTACCTCCTCCTGATCCACCATCTCCTTTTTTGCGTCTTCCCATGCCTCAACCAGTCCTGTTATTTTTCTTCGCCGCCTCCGAAACGATCGGAACGCATCTTTGGCGGCAGATACGAATTCAATTTCTGCTCAACAACTCGCGGGTTGTCGCCGCTGGATATGGCCAGAACTCCGGCCAGTATCATTTCGCGTGCTAGTGTCTCTTCCTTGGCTCTCAATGTCAGCTTGGCCGCCATCGGAGAACCCATTACGTTAGCCATGATTGCGCCGTAGAAAGTGGTAATAAGCGCAACGGCCATTGCAGGGCCGATGGAGGAAGGATCGGACATGTTCTGAAGCATCTGAACCAGACCGATCAGAGTTCCGATAAGACCCATTGCAGGAGCAAAAGTAGCGAAACTCATAAAGAAATCAGACCCCATCTTATGCCGGTCGTTCATGGCGTCTATTTCGGCTCCCATGATGTTTTCCACTTCTTCCGCTTCATGGCCGTCTACAACCAGCTGAATTCCCTTCTGAAAAAACGGATCGGAAATGCCGGCGGTGAGCTGTTCGAGAGCCAGCAGACCTTCCTTTCGAGCCTGGATGGATATTTCCACAAGTTGCGAGCTGATATCGCGCATGCTCATGCTTTTGTAGAAAAACGCCATTTTGGTAACACGAATGGTGTTTATGATGTCTGAAAAGCGATAGGCGATCATCAGCGCGAAAACAGTTCCGCCGCAGGTGATCAACACCGACGGAATGTCGATGAAGATCGTAATGGAGGAACCCATCATAATTCCCCACAGAATAACGCCGAAAGCGCCTGCAAGCCCGATCAGTGTAGATAAGTCCATCGCCTACCTCGTATAATAAACAAACGGCACCTTGAACCCAAAAACCCTGGTAACCCGGTGCAATCGGTGTGCCAGAGCTGAAGTATTTTCAGTGGATTCGGATTATACCATAAGCCATTCTATTTTTTAAGAGTGATTTCAGCAATAAAGGCAATATTTTACATTCAGCTCCCCCACCCCGCCTTTTTGCATGATTATATTCAGAATAGCAGTGTTCTGTCAAATATATGGCCGCAGTGACGGTATATTGACGAAACAAACCCCGAAAGCGTCAATTATCAAGCAATTCTTTGTAATTACGCGGAAATGCTCCATCCATGTAAACGATGTTGCCGCCGGTATCCAGCAGAATGTTGAACGGGTGAGACATCAGACCGTAATGAGCGTGTATCGAATTCTCAGCGTCGTGAATGACCGGGTAATTAATGCCTTTCTCAAGCATGAAAGGCAGAAGTCGCCCTTTTTCATCCAGCGCATCGACTGAAAGCACTTTCAGTCCACCATGTTTCCCGGCGAACTTCTGCATTTCGATAACGTCAGGTATCTCTTCCACGCAGGCCGAACACCATATGCCCCAGAACGTGATGAAAACGCTGGAGCCTCTGAAATCGGACAGCTTCCCGGTTGAGCCATCGGCCCTTGTGAAAGAAAAATCCGGCAGCGACATACCGATCTTCAGCGCGCCGGGTTCAAGAGCCATGGAATTCTGAGGAAAAGAGACGAACGACCAGAGATAATCCGGCAAATCATCGGGGCTGACATCGAAAGAGCGCGCCTTATCCCAGGCCGTTGCAAACAGATAAACAACCAGCAGCAGAATGACGCCGTTCATTACCCACTGCATCTTTCCGCGCAATCTTCCCAGCCTGCCGAGAAGCGCCAGCCCTCTGGAACCCGAAAAACCGACTGCAAGCATAAAGACGCCGATTCCCATTGCAAATGAAATCAGCAGACTGACGCCGAAAAACACATCCT
>JAKQSH010000054.1 GCA_029570245.1 Deltaproteobacteria bacterium
TTTCAGTTCATGTTCTTCAGGGCGAGCGCGAAATGGCCGCCGACAACAAGTCGCTTGGACGTTTCGAACTGGTGGGCATTCCTCCCGCACCGCGTGGCGTGCCGCAGATTGAAGTTACCTTCAACATCGACGCCAACGGTATTCTGAACGTTTCGGCCAAAGACCTCGGCACCGGACGTGAGCAGGCCATCCGCATCACGCCGTCTTCGGGTCTCAATGAACAAGAAATCGAACGCATGGTCAAGGAAGCCGACGCAGCTCGCGACGCCGACAAGAAAAAACGCGAACTTGCGGAACTGCGCAACGAAGCCGATACTCTCATATATTCGACAGAGCGCGCAGTAAGAGAATACGGCGACAGCCTTGGTGCCGGTGACAAGAAAGACATTGACGAAGGAATCAAGCATCTTAAAGAGGCTCTCGGCACCAACGATGAAATCACCATCCGTTCCGCCATCAACAAACTGTCGGAAGCTTCCCACAAAATAGCCGACATCATGTATCAGGAAGCCTCAAAGGCTGCTCAGGCCGGCGGGACTGCCGGCGGCGCCGGTTTCGATGCCTCATCCGGCGATGCCAAGGGCGGATCGAAAACAGTTGATGCCGAATTCGAAGAGGTCAAGGACAAATAACGCAATCATCTCTGTCAACACATAGAAATTTGCAGGTGAAGTAGTGGCCTCGAAGAATAAAAGAGATTATTACGAGGTTCTCGGCGTGTCCAGAACCGCCGGAGAGTCGGAACTCAAGAAGGCTTTCCGCCAGTTGGCCGTCAAGTACCACCCGGACAAGAACCCCGGCAACTCTGAAGCTGAAGAGAAGTTCAAAGAGGCAGCCGAGGCTTATGAGGTTTTAAGCGACCCGGAGAAGCGCAAGCTCTACGACCAGTACGGTCACGACATGGGAGCCTCTGCAGGTTTCGGCGGTTTCAATTTCGACTTCGACAAGTTTACGCACGGCGGTTCGTTCTCCGACATCTTCGGCGACATCTTCGGCGACATTTTCGGCGGTGGCGGCGGATTCGGAGGGCGTTTCGGGGGCTGGGGCAACAACGGCGCTCGCAGAGGCTCTGATTATCGTTACGATCTCGAAATTTCATTTGAAGAGGCTGCGCAGGGCGTAGAAAAGCAGATTGAAATTCCTGTAAAGCAGAGATGCGAAAGCTGTCACGGTTCCGGCGCAAAACCGGGGTCGAAAGAAAGCACCTGTCCGCGTTGCAACGGCAGCGGCCAGCAGCATATTCAGCAGGGATTTTTCGCCATCCGCCGCACCTGCCCGGAATGCGGAGGCTCAGGGCGTGTAATAAGCGAGCCATGCCCTGACTGTCGGGGCAGCGGTCATCGTCAGGTCAACCGGAAACTTAAGGTCAATATTCCAGCCGGAATAGATTCCGGTCAGCGTCTTAAGCTTACCGGTGAGGGCGAAGCCGGAGCAAAAGGCGGGCCGTCCGGTGACCTGTATGTCGTTATATATGTTAAGAAACATGAGTTCTTCGAGCGCCACGACGATGAAGTCGTAATAGAAGTTCCGCTGGCTTTCTGTCAGGCTGCGCTTGGTGCAAAAATTGAAGTTCCCACGCTTGACGGCAAGGTCAGTCTCAAAATTCCTCCCGGCACTCAGCCCGGAACCGTTTTCAGGCTAAAAGGAAAAGGTTTTCCGCATCTGGGCGGAGTCGGTCGCGGCGACCAGCTCGTTTCCGTAACTGTGGAAGTTCCTACAAATCTTACGAAAGAGCAGAGAGAAATACTGGAGAAATTTGACAATACCTGTCCGATGGGCAAAACTTATCCGCGACAGAACAGCTTCATCGAGAAAATGAAGAGTATGTTCGGTTCGTAAGTCCATAATGGCCGGGTGTTTTCGAATCGACTATTTTCCAAGGAGGAGCGGAATGAGCATGAGGCGTTTACTTGCACTGAACTTGGTGATGTTTCTGATGATCTTTTCCTGGTCCTGCGGCGGCGACGGCGGCGAAGATGAGGAAGAAGAAGACAACGGTCCGGTTCAGGGTGAAGTCGTGCTTGGGGAAGAGGGCGTCAACTATATGATGCCGCATATCGCCATGATAGACAGCCAGTATCATCTTGTGTACAGAACCGATACTGATGTTTTCGCCCGTCAGCTTGAAGGCGACACCGAACTTAAAGTGGTAATGGACGGCGTTTCTCTTGGAAATTACGCCATCAATCAGTATCTGGTAAACGAAAACTATTTCGTCTGGAATCCGGGCGCCTCAGCCAAAACCTTCAGATATCGCTGGCGTGACAGCAAAGCCGAAGCCGGTTTCACCGAAGTTCCTGTTCCTGGTTTCTGTATTTACGAGGC
The DNA here is from genome assembly GCA_029570245.1 of Deltaproteobacteria bacterium. GTDB lineage: Bacteria > Myxococcota_A > SURF-8 > SURF-8 > SURF-8 > JAKQSH01. The sequence goes on from JAKQSH010000054.1 coordinate 2,326, forward strand.
TTCACGCGGCCAGGAACTGGTTTTTATCACCGGAAGCGGCGATCTGAAGACCCCTCTCCTTTACGATATCAGCAACATCGCCGAAATGGACAATCTGACCGCCCTGCATATCAAGGCCGCTTCTTTTGCCTGCGAAGGTCTGAAAGCCTG
>JAKQSH010000056.1 GCA_029570245.1 Deltaproteobacteria bacterium
GCAGGCCGATCAGTGCACCGAATATCGCGCCCACCGCCGCTCCGCCGGAAACACCGAGAATATACGGTTCGGCCAGCGGATTACGCAGCAGAGCCTGATATACCGCTCCGCCTGAAGCCAGAGCAATTCCTGCCAGCAAGGCCATTAAAGAGCGCGGCAGCCGCAACTCAATAATTATTCCGCTCATCGCAGAAACACCGGCATCACCCGAAGTCAGCAATTCGGCGATACCGGAGCCGGACGACCCCACAGCCAGAGAAAGTGCAAAAACACCCGCCAGCAGCAGCAGCAGAACTGGAATTATATATGCCAGAGGCTTGTTGAAAATCACTCTTCCGCTCAATGTTTTTTCCCTCTGGAATCAAGCAGCGCGCCGCGCAGAAGCGCAGCAGCTTCAACCAATCGGGGACCGGCGCGTGAAATAAGATCGGGATTGATTGTTATTACCTGCTTTTTTCTGACAGCCTGCATACCGGAAAAACGCTGAAACAACTCTTCCGCCGCCTTTCCGTCACCTGATTGAATTGCCAGAAAAACAAATTCCGGGTTTTCTGCAACCAGCCACTCAAGCGAAACGGCAGGATAACGAATACTGCTGTCATGCAGAATATTTCTGAATCCGACCCAGGATAAAAGATCATCCGAAAGAGTGTCGGCCCCGGATGAAACAGGAGGTTCAAGATTGAATAGTATTACGGCATCATGGGATTTTTCGACAGGCAGAGCACGGTATGAATCGAAGGCGGCGGCAAGCGACTTCGAATATCTTTTTCCCTGCTCGCCGCATCCAAGAAGATTCGCAATGGAAGCCAGCGACTTCAACGCGCCCTTTACTCCTCGGGGAAATATGACATACACCTTGATTCCAAGCTCTCGCAGCCTGGAAATTGTACGCTCCGCGTTGCCGCTGGCGCTTCCTACAACCATATCCGGCGCAAACGAAACAATTTTTTCAAGGTCTGGACGCGCATAACTGCCGACCTGCGGCAGACTGCGCGCGGCTTCGGGATAATCGGAGTATTCGCTGACCGCCACCAGTTTTCCTCCGCAGCCGCAGGCATAAATGATTTCAGTAACTTCCGGCGCTAAAGAAACTACCCGCCTGGGATAATCACCTGTCGTAAAAGAATATCCAAGCTCATCTACGACAGTACGTTCCTGGGCTTGCAATACCGCCGGAAGAAACCAGATACAGAAAAACGGCAGCAAAAATCTTAACATTTTTAACGACATGCGAACATTCCGTTCGGTTAATATGGTCACAGAGTATATTATGAGAAGAGCCGTCTGCAAAAAGCTTATTATGAAAGAGCTGAAATTATCAGCGCGGGACGTGGACAGCAAACGTATTTGTGCAATAAATACGACAAATTACAGAGAAGATGCAGATTGTTCGGAAGTATTGTTGACACCCGGACAGAAAAATGATTTTTCATATATTTCAGGGCTTGAATGCCCGGTGCAGAAAACGTGAAAGAAATTACCGCATACTCTACTGAAGGGGCAGGCGTTGATGAATAACCAGCTGGATTTGAAGGCGCGTTTCGAAGAACTGGCGGCGTTGAAGAACGAAGTTTACGAAACCCGCAATATGATAATTAAAACCGACAACAACATGCGTTCCATCTTCGCCGAAATAAAAAAACTGGCGCAGAAACAGGACGAACATCTGGCAAAAACACGACATGCCAGCATAGGTTTATATATACTGCTGGTAATCGTTCTGGCCGCAGGCGGATATGTTCTTTCAAATCTGCGGGCCGAAAATCTGCAGAAAGACATCGACGGGCTGAAAGCCGAAAACAGCCAGCTCATAAGTGGAATGAGCCAGCTTGAACTGAGGTTCGAAGCCTTCCGTTCAACAGACGTGCGTGCAATGAAGCTGGTTGAAATGATAAAAGACCGCAAGCGCGAAGAAACCATCGAAGAGTTCGCAAAGCTCGACCGGCAGAGCCTGCAGGAATCGGCGCTTGCGCTGCTTTCTGAAAAAGTCGAAAAGTTCAAACTCGAACTGGCGCAGGAATACTACAAAACCGGCGTAGCGCAGTGGAAAATCGGCGGCTTCAAACGAGCCATTCAGGAACTCGAAAAATCGACAGGATTCTGCGAAAGCACCGATTTTCAGGCTTCACTGCATTATTACATCGGTCACTCTTCGTACAAAATCAAAGATTATGGACGCGCTGTTTCAGAATTGCTGCGCTCGCTGGAAATAGACTCCAAACACGACAACGCCGACAGCGCCGAATACACAATCGGACTGGCCTACATGGATCAGAAAGACTGGGAGAAATGCATTGATTTTTACGAAAAGCTGATGACACGGCGAAATATGAAAAACCATCGCAATCTTATTCTGGCGAACATCAAAAAATGCCGACAGGAACTGGCGAAAGAAGAAGCGCGCAAGAAAAAACTGGAAGAAGAGGAAGCGAAAAAGCGCGCTGAAGAAGAGATGGCGGCTGAAGAAGAAATGCCGACTGAAAGCAATCAGGCCGGAGAAAAGCCGTCAGTAGAAAAAGCGACAGAAGAAGCGAAAGAGGAAAAGGCAGCCGAACCGGAAAAAACCGAAGAAATCGAATGATGAATTCAGTTCAGCTCTTCACAGGTGTTTTCGTTCCAGTTTTCAAGGGTTACATGGCAACGATCTTCGTCAATATCGTCGGGGTCAATGCACTTGTAGCCTTTTTCTTTGAGTGTTCCGTTCGACATGCATAAGCAGGCCGCCTGCCAGTGCAGAGCGACGCTGGGACACTCTTTGCAGATTCGTTCGGCTAAAGCGTCGCATGGGTTGTAGTTGCCGCAGGCGGAAAACAGCGAAAGGATCATTCCCATAATAAGAGCGGTGGATATTTTACGCAGCAACTTCTATTTTCCTTTCAGGAGTCTTCCTTTTTATCTTGAAGGATATACAGTAGTTGCAAGGAAGATGTCAAGTCGTGATTGATCTTCACAATCATATAATTCCGGCAGTTGACGACGGCTGCGCCAGTCTTGACGAATCACTCATGCTGGCGCGCATATTCCGCGATAACGGATACCGCGCGCTCTGCGCCACTCCACACATCCGCCAGGGAATGTTCGACAACAGCGAAGAAGCCCTTAAAGCAGCCGGGCAGGCGCTGGCCGCAGAAATCGCCGGAAGTGGAATAGGCATTGATTTTCGCTTCGCCGCCGAATATTACTTCGACGAACGACTTCTGGCAGCACTCGACAGACCCGAAAACCTGCTGACGCTTGACCCGCGCGGGCGCTATATTCTGATTGAGTTCAGTTATCAGCGCGCGCCACTGCGACTTAAAGAATTTGTCTTTCAGCTTTCACTGAAAGGGCTGCGAATGGTAATGGCTCATCCCGAACGTTACGACTGGATCGCCAACGACTTCGAATTTGCGGCGGACCTGGCGGCGATGGGAGCAGTAATGCAGGGAACACTAAGTTCGCTGGCCGGAGAAATGGGCTCGCGTCCGTCCCGCACATTAAAAGCCATGCTGAGAAATGACCTCATCCATATCATTGCAAGCGACTGTCACGGCCCGGATTCGGCCATCAGGATGCTTGAAAACAGCCTGAAAACTCTGAAAAAAGAAACCAACGCCGAAACCGCAGAAATATTGCTTGAGAAAAATCCCGCCATAATATACGAAGGCCGATCTCTTTAAGGAAATCGGCCTTCGCTTCACTTGATTTCAGATATGCCGATTGCTCTTACTCGGCCTTGGAAGAACTGCTTTCCGACGACGGGAAATAATTCGGGTCTGGCATATAAGATTCGGACGACTTGAGGAAGCTCTTGTTGGTGGGGAAACTCTCGTCCGACTCGTCTGGATAGGAACCGCCGATAAACACCAGAGAAGTGTCTTTAAGTACGCTCACGGTATGACCCATGCGGCCTTTGTTAAGCTGTACATCGGCGCCGATGTTGTCTTTAAGGCTGGCTATTTTGCCGGTGCTGTCGTTGAGCAGATCAAGCGTAAGACGCTCGGATGTAAGCTTGGTGCCGTACATTCCACCTGCAATAACCAGACTGCCGTCGGGCAGAGGTGAAATGGTGTGGAATGCGCGAGGCTCCTGATCGGACAGAAGCTCGGTGTTGCGATTTTCGAGGTCAAAAATCATGCTGACATTGTTTTCTTCGCTGATCTTCTGTCTGTCGCCACTGGCGACACGCTTGAGTCCGCCGGTGACGAGCACTTTTTTGCCGTTGCTGAATGCGCCGGCGGCGTGATGCGACAGCATGGGCAGAGAATTCCACTTGGAACTGAGATCGTCTGGAACTTCGACGCCTGCGTTCTCGGACAGGAAGATTTCGGCAACAGGCTCACCAGCGGCGGCTCCGCCGTAAATGAAAACCTGCCCGTCGTTGACGCGTGTAGCGGTATGGCCGCTGCGACCGGCGTTAAGAACATGATCGAGCACGCGGAAAGTCGGCTTGTCGTTTTTGCCCGGCACATAATCTATGATCTGAAGCTGCGTATGTTTGCCGGCTTCGCCCCAGCCGCCAGCCACCAGAAAATGCGTCTCGTCGTCGTCAAGCGGAGTGACGGTGAAGGTCATACGTGCCGTACCCATGCTGATGGGGCTGCCGGTAACGGCGCCGCGTCCGGTGGGGTTGTAAACAACTGCGCTGGCAAGAATGTTGTCGGCAGAGGCTTCAATGTAAGCTTCGCCGTCTCCGGTATGCAGCATGGCCAGCTGATCCGCACCGCCCATAATGAGAACCTGTCCGTCTTTAAGCAGTACGGCGCTGTGGCCGGCGCGTTTTTCGTTGATGGGATTCATTTCGATGAATTCGCCGGTTTCGCCGTTGTAAAGTGTTACCAGCTTGGTTCCGATAAGCAGATCGCAGGTGTTGGAGTTGGAGCCGTTAAGAACGTCATCCGGGCAGGCACCTTGACGAATCTGGCTGACTCCTCCGACAATAAGAACGTTCATGCCGTCGCGCAGCACGGTTGCGGTGTGCATAAAACGCTCAACTCCCATGCAGTTGAAAGCACGGGTAAGACGGGAAATGCGGTGCATGAAAACGTCTACCATAAGCGGACGGGCCTGCGGGTCGTCCTGATCGCGCGAAATGTCGATATCGTAGGTCTTTCCAAGCCATATAAGCTCGTTGGATGCATTATAGGCGTTGACTTCCAGACTCATGTTCTGCTGGGTGGGAATGTCGAACATCTTGTATCCCTGAGAACTGGGCTGAACACAGTCGTAGGGGTTGTCGCAGGTGCTGTTCACAACGACATTGGCTTCAGCCAGAACGGTTGTTCCATCCTGGGCATAGACCTTGAAGCTCAGGTTCGTGATGTCGGAGGGCAGTTGATTTTTTGCGTATCCGCTCTGCGATGTTTCAGTCTCGGCCAGCGGGCATCCATCGTTGTCCACTTCTTCGGCTTCAAAACGCAAACCGAAGTTCGGCGTAACTTCAACGGAACGGCCTTCGCTTCCGCAAGCTGCCAGCGTTAACAGAATCAGGACCAACAAGGCCAGGCTGCAGAATCTCATCTCAACTACCCCTTTCACCTGAGCATTTCGCTGTATCAGTTAATTGCCAATCTTATAATTTTTTACAGGGCTGTCAAGGATTCCTTGTACTTATAAACTTATAAAGGGTAAAGAATCTCAGAAAGCGACTTCAGGAGCTTTTAAGGACTCTCAGCATGGAAACAAAATGAGAGAGTTCAGAGTCCACCTGCTTTGTGGAAGCCAGCGCTGAAGCGGAAAACCGCGAAAAAAGCGACTCTTCATCGACACAGGCAGAAGGTGGTTCAGGCAAAGCGGACAAATCGTTGATATCGGTTATGTTGCCGATACTGAAGCGCCGACGGTTTTCACCAGGATGGAAAAGCATTGCAATGTCGCCGGAATAAACATACCCATCGCAATCCAGAAGCAATCCGCCGGAGAACAGCGGCTTTTCCACATTCACATGCAGATTTTCGATTTCAACCGAAAATCCGCTGCTCCACAGCCTGTCAATAAGAGCTGCCGTTTTCCTGAAACCGTTGCGCAATTCTGAAATTTCGTCTTCGCTCCATTCCACATAAAAAGCAGGCAGAATATTTACGCGGCGCAGGCCGTGTTTGGCAATGAAAGCGAAGTTTTCCACCATATCGGCGACATTCTGCGGGCATACAACCATGTTGGCCACAACCGGACGTTTCAGCGCCGCAATGCGTGCGGCAATTTTTCCAAACCACTCCAGACTGTTTTTTTCACTGAAAGCGTCAGATTTACGCTGTCCGGCATGGCTTTTCTCAGCGCCGTCGATACTCAGAACAAGCTGAATATTCCGGTGCGCTTCAATGAAGTCCAGTTTTTCATCATCAAGCAGAACTCCGTTGGTGGTGATACGAAACAGCAGATGCTCGCCAGCATGGCCGGACTGTTGTACTCTTTCCACCAGAATTTTTATCAGTTCGAATTCAAGCAGCGGTTCGCCGCCGAAAAAACGCAGTTCCCGCAACCGGGGATGCAGCAACACATCCAGCCCGCGTTCTGCGGTGAGGCGCGGCATCGAAATGTCGGCTTTGGGGACAGGACAGTAAGAACAGGCCAGATTGCATCTGGAAGTAAGAGCCAGATATAGAATTCCGTATTGATCCGGCCTCATTCACAAACCGTTCAACAATATGGGTCAGGCGCGTCTATCTGCCTCATTTTGAGTGTTATCCAGCGTTCGAACACTCTGGCGACGCGCGCGTCTCCGGCTGCCAGATATTCGAAGATCGCATCCATATTGTCCATGGTCATGCGACAGCGCGGACTGCTGTACATATCGCCGAAGATATCGCCCTGCATTTTGTAGTTGTAAATGGGACACACACCGCAGTACGGCTTGTAAACACAGTTCGCACAGCGCGGAACGTTTTCCAGTGTGCTGGCGAAAATGAGGGTTTTAACCGCCTCCGAATCCATCATGTCGTTATACGAAATGCTGTCGAGGTGACCTATTTCGAAAATGTCGTCCCCCATGCGTGCCATCATGCGGGCTTCGTCGCAGGTATATATCAGACCGTCGTAGTTGTAGGCCACCTGCCCTATTCCGGCTCCGCACGGCGAACGCAGGTCCAGGAAGTTCGGGTCGCGGTCGCTCAGTATTTTTGTAAGATACAGCGCAGCCTGACGTTCGATGATTTCCACGCCTTCCAGGTTGAGCTTGACGATATAATCAAGCGCCCTGCGATAGAAATCCAGGAACTCGTCCATGGAATAGCCGATTTTGTTCCACGCTTTATCTACAAATCCGAATGGATTGAGCGGACGTATGTGAATTGACTTGATGCCAAGGCCGACATACTCGTCAACGATTTCCTTCCAAAGCAAAAGAGAATCGCGGGTTGTGGTCATAAGTGCGTCAACGTGAAAGACATCGGTGTTGAAACCGCGCTTAGAATATTCTTCCCGAAAACGCTTCAGCCATTTTACTACGGCGTCATACGAGGCGCCACCGGTAAAAATACGGTTCTTTTCCTGTAAATCCTTAGGACCGTCCAGAGAAGTGCAAATCCAGATGTCGTGATCGACCAGGAACTGCATTTTTTCTTCGTCCATAAGCGTCAGATTGGTGACAAGTGAGAAAGCCAGGTCTTTACGGGCGCTTTCGTTTTTCTTTTTGGCGTAGTCTATTATGAAACGCACCACATCCCAGTTCGCCAGCGGCTCGCCGCCCTGAAACTCTATGTTTATCGAAGGCGAAGTCGTCTCGAAAATACGATCAACCACTTTGCGGGCGGTGTCTTCGCTCATGTCGAACTCGGTTTTTTCCATGGACGCACGCGAGGCATGACAGTAGACACACGTAAGATTGCAGCGTAGTGTGGTAATGATTATGTGCAGATTCGGGCCATAGTTCAGGAAATTGTTGCGTTCCCTGAATACCCGAATGGACTCATTCTCGAAATTTTCGTTGCGGTAGAACAGTTTTTCTTCAAGCAGCGAGCGCAGCCCGTCGCCATCTTCGAAGCTGCCGGAAAGCATTTTTTCGAATTCCGATTCAGTCAGAATAAGAAAACGCCCGGAATCGTTGGTGACGATATATTTTTCTCCAAGCTTGCGCCAGCGTACGGCAGCGAGTTCTTTGCTTATTTTTCCAGGATCGACGCTCATTACATTAACCTCTTATACTTCCATGAAGAGCGAAATTGCCGAATTCATCCGCTATTGAATCCTGCAGGCTTTCGTCCGCATTGCTGTATGTGACGATGTAATAATCATCGTCCGCATCCAGAGACCACTCCGCCAGCGCAGAAAAAGCCTCCATTGCGCTTTTGATCCCTTTTTTTGAGTATATTTTCTTGTGGTATTTAAGTTCCATACCGTACCTCTTCAAGCAGAATCCAGTAAAAAAAGCAAAAAAACTACTTCTTAATGAAGCTGCCGGACAGAAGGCTCAGCCTTCTGTCCGGCAGTCTGTTTCAGGCGATACAGCTACTTTCAGTTGCTGCTGTAAACACCGTTGGAAAACTCAATGGTGTAATTCTCGCAGGTTGGGGTAATTCCGGTGCGTCTGTAAACCTTGACGAAGAAACGCACGTCTTCCAGGAAGCAATAGTTGCGGCCTTCGTGCTCGTTGACAGGATTGTCAATGGGATCACAGGGACAGTGACCTTTATAACAGGCCGGATTAGGATCATACGGAATTCCAGTCTGCTGCGGGTCCCACGAACCGCAACTGCCCGGTGTGTCTTCCTGCATGTCGGTTCTGTAAGAGAAGGCGTCGCGCTGCTCGTCCGGGCAGGCGGCGTTTGCCACATTACAGGTGTTTTTATAAACCTGGAAGGCGTACTGGCCTCCGGGGTTGTTTGTAAAGCGCACCGAAGCGTAAAATTCGTCGCAGCCGGTTCCATCCGCTTCAGCACCGTCAACAGCCACAAAGGTATACCAGTCAACGTCTCCGATTGGAGTAATGTTGCCGCTTACCGTTACGGCATGACCGCCGTCGTTGTCGAGCAGGTTGGAAGGCGTCGGCTGTATAGCCTGGCCGATGCCGACACCGCATTCGTTGCCGCTGCCCTGGAAATCGTTTGCGTCCACCTGGCACTCACAGCCGTCGTTATCAACGACGCCATTAATGTCGTACCATCCGGTATTGCAACTGGCGATTGTGCATTTGTAGTTGGCGCAGCCGGGAGTACCGTGAGGAACATTGCAGGCATAGTTGCAGGCTCCACAGTTGTTGGGATCGCAACAGGTTTCGAAGTCTTCGTCTTTGAAACCGTCGCAGTCGTTGTCCAGACCGTCGCATTCTTCCGGCTGACTCTGATCGTTGTCTCCATATGGCATGGTGTCGCACATCTTGTCGTATACATCAGGATAATCGGGGTGAGATTCCGGCAGACACTGATAATGACCGGCTCCGCATTCACCCACACCTACACATGGAATAGGCTGGCAATTGCCAGTATAATTCACATAACCCTGGTCTGTACAGCCGTCGCAGTCGTTGTCCAGACCGTCGCAGACATCCTGTGATCCCGGATACTGGGTCCCGCCGGGCAGAGTACTGCAACGCACCTGATTAAGATTTGCGCATTGGTATACGCCGTCTCCGCATTCTCCGACTCCGTCGCACGGAGCGCCGACATTGTGCATGTTGCCGTCTTTGTCGGGGAAGAGTCTGTCGTCGGCAAGGTTGTTGCAGTCATCGTCAAGACCGTTGCATACTTCAACCTTCGGCAGCCAGTCCGAACCTCCCTGGTCGGTTGAACACTGAGTCTCGAATCCGTCGGACTTGCATTCAATTACACCAATACCGCAGGCGCCGATGCCGTCGCACTGAACTCCGACGCCGTAACCTTCGTCGATTTCGCCGTCGCAGTCGTTGTCGAGCTTATCGCATTTACCCCAGGCCGGGCCTTCCTGTGCCAGCGCACCCGGGACAAGATAGTGCTGGGTTCCGCCGGGAGCGGTTGAGCAGCGACGCTCGCCGGTGGCGGGGTTGCATTCCCATTTGCCCTGAACCTGACCGCAGACGCCCGGAGCGTAACACTCGCCGTTGATGTTGAAATCTTCGTCGGTCATGCCGTCGCAATCGTCGTCTTTGAAGTTGCAGGTTTCGTCAACACCTTCATACAGAGGATTGTAAGGATTCTCGGTGGTGCAGATGGTTTCGTAGACGGTATAGGGGCTGCACTCGTAAACTCCGGTTCCACATTCGCCTTCGCCGTCACAGGGCGTACCCTTCTCCGGGAAGTTTTCGTCGGTGACGCTGTTGCAGTTGTTGTCCAGACCGTCACAGATTTCGGGATCGCCGACACCCGGTGAGAAGCACTCTATCCAGGTTCCAGCCGGCTCGTCGTTGGGTCCGACGCCGTAACCACAACGATAGAATCCCCAGTCGCACTCTCCGGCGGCATCGCACTGCACGCCGACGCAGTTGGTGCACGGCGGATTACCCGGAGCCAGAGTATTGACGAATGTGCCGTTGTCGGTCTTTCCGTCGCAGTCGTTGTCGATGTAGTCACATTTTTCGGTCTGCGCCATATCCCAGGCCGAACAGCGATGCCCCATGGGATAGTTGGGATCGCCGGGAGGATAGCACTGCCACTGGCCTACTGTGCAGATGCCCACACCTACGGCGCATGGTTTGCCGATTTCGTAACTTTCATCCGTAAAGCCGTCGCAGTTGTTGTCCTTGCCGTCGCACCAGTCCTGAGACATCTGACCGTTGGGCGGCCACTGCTCGGAAGAACATTTTACTGTAGTTTTT
>JAKQSH010000057.1 GCA_029570245.1 Deltaproteobacteria bacterium
GACAACGCCTAGAAAACGCATGCCGAAAAGCCGGACGTTCACCCGAATCGGTTCTGCTGCTGGGAGTCAGCAAAACACACCCGGCAGAGGCATTGCAAATGGCTTACGATTGCGGATTGCGTGACTTCGGCGAAAACTACATGCAGGACTGGTTTTCAAAAAAAGACGATCTGCCCTCCGATATCCGCTGGCATTTCATCGGACATATTCAGAGCAACAAGGCTAAAAAAATAGCCGCCGCCGCTCACATGCTGCACAGCGTGGACAGCCTGCACCTCTTTGAAGAAATAAACAGACGCGCGCTTGAAATGTCACGCATCATGCCCTGCCTGATTGAAGTCAATGTCGGCGGAGAGGCATCAAAAGGTGGCGTCGAACCGGAGAAGTTGCCGGAACTGATCGAAAGTGTTTCGAGGATGTCGAACATCGACCTGCGCGGGTTGATGTCCATTCCACCTTTTCTGGACGATGCGGAAGAAATGCGTCCTTTCCATGCAACGCTGCGCGAACTCCGTGATAAAATGGAGCGCGTCGCCGACATGAAGCTTCCTGAACTGTCAATGGGAATGTCGTTCGACATGGAAGTTGCAATTGAAGAAGGCGCAACTATTGTAAGAGTAGGGACCGATATTTTCGGACGGCGCACCTGAAAGGATAATTCATCAGATGAACATACTGGCGCTTTTACTGTCTGGATTTGCAGTACTGCTGAATTTCGCGCTTAATCTGTACATCATAGTTCTGCTGGCGCGGGCCATAATTTCATTTCTGCCCGACGTTGACAGACACAGCAATCTGCTTATATTTCTTCTCAAGGCGACAGAACCGGTTTTCAGGCCGATCCGGAAATGGTTCCCGCGTATCCGCAACGTCGGCGGTTACGACTTGACTCCGCTGGTTCCTCTGCTGGCGATTTATCTGATTCAGAAGTTCGTCATAGGCTATATTCAGACCCTTGCTCAGGCGATGGGTTCTTAGGAGGCGCGCATGGAACTTACCCCGATGGAAATCAGACAGAAGCAGTTCACCAGCGATTTTCGGGGATTGAACAAGCGTGAGGTTGAAGAATTTCTGGTGCTGGTAGCCGGCACACAGGAAGACCTTATCCGTCAGAACAACGAATACAAAGACGAAGTGCAGCGCCTGAAGCACGAGTTGGAAGAGCATCGCGAACGAGAAAAAGTTCTGCGCGAAACGCTTGTCGCGGCTCAGAAAATGGCCGAAGACATGAAATTCAATGCCGGACGCGAAGCTACGCTTATTCTTTCCAACGCCGAAGCTGAAGGCGAACGCCTGATAGACCAGTTCAAGAAACAGCGTGAAATCATCGTTTCCGAAATTCACGAACTCAAGCGGCAGAAGGTCCAGTTCGAAACCGCGTTGCGCAATTCTCTTGAAATGCATCTGCACCTGCTGGATGCGTTGAAAGACGAAGAAAAAGAAATGCGGCTTTACATGTCCGACACGCTTCGAAAAGGCGACGAGAAGAAAAACGAAATGCCGGAATCTTCGACGTGAACGCCTGGTTCTCGGAAAAAGACGATTTTCTTACCATAGAAGTCAAAGCGCTTCCAAAAGCATCCAGAAGCGAAGTCGCCGGAGTGGAAGGCGATTGTCTGAAGGTCCGGCTTAAAGCAGCACCGGTTGACGGCGAAGCAAACGGGGAACTGATAAATCTGCTCCATAAGCTTCTCAAGATACCGCGAGAAAACATCATCATCAGGAGAGGCGCCACATCAAGACACAAAAGTCTGATATTGAAAGAAGTCACCGTTGCGGAATTGAAGAAGGCCCTGAATCTCCCATGAAAAACATCATCCGAAACACACTGACGCTACTGTTGCTTACTGCAGCCATGTTGTGTTCCTCAATGTCGCACAGCGCGGATGTACAAAAAACTGATGCCGCAAATCCTCAGAAGTTGGCCGCCGATGTCGGAATTGAACTGCCGGACAATTATACGTGGAAAATTCGGAACCCTTTCGTGTTCTATTTCCGCAAAGACGCAGAATCCCGCGCTGCAGACATAATGGAAATGGCCGAAGCCGCCCATAAGCGTATTGTGACGCATGTCGGAGTTAATCCGCCCGGATGGATTCAGGTTTACCTTACATCTTCAGTAGATGAATACCGCAGACTTCAACCGCAAGGCAATAAAGCCCCGGAATGGGCGGTCGGACTGGCATACGGCAATCTGGGGGTGATTTATCTGCGACAGGCCGGAAAAAGCGGACAGGCGGTGAATGTGGAAGAAACCTTCGTGCATGAGCTGTCGCATATAATTGTGCGCCGCGCCACAAAAGAGAATGAAATTCCGCGCTGGTTTTCAGAAGGCATGGCGATGTATCACGCCCGCCAGTTCAATTTTGAACACATAAAAACCATTGGATATGCAATCTTAACTCGCAGTCTGATTCCGCTGAGAGAACTGGAAAGCCGCTTCCCCGGCGTAAGTTCCGACATTGAACTGGCCTATGCTGAAAGCTTCGAATTCGTGAATTTCCTGGAGAATGAATTCGGCGGACGCAAATTTCATGCATTTGTGCGCCGTCTGGCGTCCGGCGGAGAATTTTATTCATCACTCGAAGAAATTTTCGGACTCAACGCTGAAGAACTGGAAAAGCGCTGGAAATCCGACATTAAAATGACATACGCATGGCTGCCCGCAATAACGTCAGGCGGCACACTCTGGGGTGTAGCTTCCGTATTTCTTGTTCTGGGCTGGTTGCGCAAGCGCCGCGAACGAAAAAAGAAAATGCTCGCATGGGAAGAGCAGGAAGCCAGTAAAACCTGGGCTTTCAAACAGAACCCGGCTCTCAGAGGAGAAAACCACCGGTCTGTTGCATTTCGGAGCGACTCATTTGACGATGACGACGCAGAAGAAGACGAGGCGCCGGAATCCAACGATCCGAACAGATATCTCCACTGAAATACAATACAAATATATAGCCAAACACCGTTTTAATAAGGTATCCTTGCATCACAATTGATGCGAACGGCATGTTTGCTTTTTATGAATTTTTTCAGGCGAGGGAGGTACGCCGCCTTGAATGCGATCAGTTCTAATTATGTAAGCCGGTTTATTTCCATTGTTACGGCTGCGCTAATGCTGTCCGCAATTCTGTTCTGTGCATGCGAGCAGGAAGCACCGCTGCCTGTCCGCCCCGAAAAATCGAAGACAATAACGATTCTGTTCTTCAACGATTTTCACGCGCACCTTACACCTTTCAAAAAAGAATATCAGGACGAAAATCTCTGGGCCGGCCTGGCAAGAATGGCGGCGCAGATAAAACAGATAAAAGCGCAGAATAACGCTGCCGGACAAGAAACATTTGTGTTCTCCGCCGGAGATTCACTTCAGGGTTCGCTGATCTCCACTGTTTTCAAAGGGGAAGCTGAGCTGAAGGCGCTCAACGAACTCGGCATAGATGCTATGGCGGTAGGGAACCACGAATTCGACTTCGGCACAGAAAGACTGTTGAATCTTGAGCAGGAAGTCAGCTTCCCGCTTCTTTCCGCCAATACGCACATGAAAGAAGGCTCAAGCCTGGTCTTCGATCCGTACAGAATCATCAAAACCCAGGACGGATTCAGAATCGCAGTAATGGGGCTTACAACACCTGAAACGCCGATCACAACAGCCCCGGAGAACGTTTCCAACTTACGTTTCGCACAGCCGGAACTCGCCGTGCAGCGCTACATAAGCGATCTCGACAACCGCACCGATGCGATAATACTGCTCAGCCATATGGGCTTCGATCAGGACCTTGAGCTGGCGCGCAATTTTCAGGAGCTTGACGTGATAATCGGCGGCCATACGCATTCAATGCTTGCCGAAGCGCGCCTGCTTGGAGAGGTGATCATCGCCCAGGCCGGAGATCACGGATTGTATCTTGGACGCATGGACATTCAGATAAGCAACGACCGCGCGCACCTGAAGCGTTACGAACTTATTCCAATGACTCCCGATCTGCCGCAGGATGAGGAGATGAAAGCATTCATTCAGCAGTATTCAGATAAAATATCTGCGGAATACAAACGGGTGGTCGGCCACAACGTTCAATTGCTGGATGGCGAACGTGCAAGCATCAGAACGCACGAAACGAATCTGGGAGACCTCGCAGCCGACACGGTAAGAGAATTCACCGAAACAGACATCGCATTAATAAACAGCGGTGCAATCCGGGCCAGCATTCATCCGGGAGACGTCACAATCGAAAACATAATAAACGCCTTCCCCATGAACAACACCATCTGCACCATGTATCTGAAAGGTGGAGACATTTACAGCATTCTGAAGCGTTCGATAGTCGGGGTCTCCGGGCCCG
>JAKQSH010000081.1 GCA_029570245.1 Deltaproteobacteria bacterium
GTCGGATTCTTCGTCGGCTCCGGCTACATCTATCCAGTCGGACTCGTTGGTGACCTCGTCGATTCCGCCGATGTAGGTGCGCATTTCGACGATGCTTCCGGCCTCGACGTTGTATGCCTTGCCGAAATCTTCCGCGATGACCGGCACGGAAACTGCGGTCTGACCGCTTTCGAGTATGCGTTCTTCGGTGGTGAAGAAACGATAGCTGCGCCCCAGGCGGTCTTTCTTGGTGGCCACGATGGAGTTGATGGGAATGGTGATGTTGGTGCTGCGCGCCACCTTGCGCGAGTAAAGCACCGCGCCGGTGGTTTTGATGGCGGCTTTGCGCTCTTTACCGAATTCGCGCGCCTTGCGCGTGAGAAAAAGCCCCGTGGCCGTGTCCATGAAAGACTGATACAGGCCGCCCGCCCCGAAAGCGTACAGCTCGGCGATGGCTTCTGAAACCGATTCGGTCAATGTTCGCACCACCGAACCGACGTTGAAGTTTGTAATTGCTTTCCCGGCTGCGGCGCTCCTGGTGCCGATGCGCGTAAGTGTGGAAGAGACTATCTCCTGGAAGGTTTTTATACGCAGGGACATTATAGATTCTCCTTTGTGATTTTGTTCAAGCCCCACACCAGATTCAGCCGCGAAGTGACGCCGTCGGCCAGAGCCTTGAACGAGACGTTGAAGCGGATTTCGCGCGAGCCGCGCAGGGCGCTGACGCTGATGCTTTCGGTCTTGATGCGTGGAGCCACAGACGGGTCGTAGGCCAGCGCGTCGCTGATGGCGCGGATAGCCAGAGCTTCGAAGTCGGAGCTGTTCTCTTCACCGAACAGTCGCGCCACCCCGGCGCCGTAACTCGGGTGTCCGAACAGATCGCCGGGCAGCGTATCCAGCAGGTTCTCGACATCCTGCAACAAGGTGGTGGATCCGTCGGGCGTAAGCTCCAGATCGCCGTCGGGGCCGACTACCAGGTCGCCGTCATCATCCAGCAGCAGGTCTATTCCGAGATTTGAGTAAGTTCCAGCCATATCAGCCTCCCAGCAGTTCCATAATCGGCCCGAAATCCGCGCTGCCGGCTAAAAGACAGACTCCGGCGGTCCAGGCGTCTGCGTTCCAGTCGGGCGTCTCAAGCGCGTTAAAGGCCGCTTCGCACAGGCCGTCAATATCGTCGGCTTCGAGCGAAAGCACATATAAACCCGCCGACTCGACGAGGGCTGTGATCATATCGACCACAGCCTGTATCTCGTCGGCTAAAGCCCCCATGGCTAGGGCCTTTTCTTTAACAATCTGAGCCAAAGCGGCCAGCATGGCGCTGTAAGAATCTCCCACCTGAATCTGTCCCAGCGCCTGAATGAGAATCTCACCCAGACGACGCAGGGGCGGGAACACTTCGCCCAGGCTGACCGAATCCCAGTCGGGCGGCGTGCTCATACCGGCTTCGATGCGCTCGGGCAGATCGGCGGAGCTGAAAGTCTCTTCCCACTCCAGCGAAGGAATTCCGAAAAGCCGCGCCAGCAACGTCAGCAGGCGCTGAAAATCCGGCAGGCTGCTCGCCCCGCCGACAATGACAAGGGCCGATATGGCGGCGTTGCCGGTGAATTGGGGACGATTGGAATCTCCTGAGTCGGCAAAGGAATCGCGCCAGCGTGAGAGAAAGCCGTAAAGTCCGTCGGGCGCTGCGCCGGAGAAGAAAGGTCCTTTGTCGAGGTAAAAATAGACGCCGCTGGAAAGCAGGTTGTAGATGATATCGATAAGCGCCTGAATGACGGCCATCAGCGCCGCGACGGAAGCCTGTAAAACATCCGACAGAAACACCAGCAGCTTCGAAAGCGTATCCAGCAGGCCGGCCAGAACATCGAGAGCCGTCTTGAGGATACCGGCGACTTCGCCCAGCGCGTCGAGGGCTTCCGGCACGCCCGGAATCATGGCCAGATTGAGCGGCAGCCACTTATTGCTCATAGTCGTCCTTCTTCTGCGGTACCTGGCCGCCCGAGGCAACGATGGCGGTTTCGGCCATGCACTTGAGAGCTTCACACTGTTTTTCGATATAAACAGGAATCACCCGGCGCAATGCTTCGCCGGCCTGCCGCAATTGTTCTCGCAGGGCCGAGGCTTCAAGTTTCTGCCAGCGGGCTTCCTTCATGGCTACACCTTTGTTATGAACACTTTTGTGCTCAACAATTGCGTCAGGGCCGTATCGGCGGCCGCCAGAGCGGCTGACAGCGCCGGGTTCGGCGATATGGGCAGACCAAGATTTCCGATTCCCAGAGGCACAGTCTTCAATACCGTAAGGATGGTGCTCAGAATTATCTGCAGCGGCAGACCGCAGGGCGCAGGCTGACCGATTGCGCCGATACCGCCCAGATTCACCGGGCCGGAAGATGGCCCGCCGATGTTTATCATGGTCGGCGGCAACACCGTATTCGCCCCGATGTCGATCTGCCCGCCGAGGCAATCAATAGCGATACCGCCGAGATTGACGATGACTTTGTAGGCTGCGAACTGCGGCGCGGTCGGGCCGGGCGTGGGAGTCGGCGCAATTCCGGGTGTGGCCGATGCCGCCGGAGGTTATTGATTATCTGAAGCCGGTGGTTAAAAAATGCAAAGCGGATGATTACCTGTTTCCGACGCTCCGGCATGATCTTCCCAAAAGATTCAGAGCGGCAGCCAGGCGCGCCGGCATCAATACGAACTTGACTCTACACGATCTCCGTCATGTCTGCGGCAGCCTCCTCATGATGTCCGGCGGGCTGGCGGTGGCCCAGGCGGTTCTGGGGCACAAGGATATTTCCACAACTGCAGATATTTACGGTCACCTGACGGCGGTGCATCTGGCGAAACATCTGTCCGGCGCATCGGATGAGCGCAAGCTTTCTCCCGAAATCATCAAAAGTATGGACAGAGCCGAAGCGCTGGCTTCAGAGCTGCTGATTTCCGAGGATGAAAAGACGCTGGAGCTGGTCGTTCTGGTCCTGGAGATTTTGCCCATTTTTGCCCAGTAACGAAAAAAGGATTTCGGCGAAAGCCAAAATCCTTAATGATTACTGGAGCCAACGAGGGGAATCGAACCCCTGACCTGCTGATTACGAATCAGCTGCTCTACCGACTGAGCTACGTTGGCTTTTTTCCTTTTGTCACAATAGTGCGTACGATGCCATTCCGGTCTGTGCTTTCGTGCGCCGAGTGAAGCATTTTATATGTTGAATCAAGCACTAATGTCAATCTTTTTCGGGGGGTGAAATCAGCAAATTCTCTTGATGCTGCATATAAACCGGAAAAAAACTTTCTTCCTATGCTATTTCCCTGCTTTTTCATAATTGATCTTTGATCTTCTCACGAAAGAGTAGACCAACCTGAGAGTTTGTTACTGTAGGCAGAATGAAAAAAACTGCTTATCCAGCCAACACTCTGATGCCTTTCAATGTGCCTATTTCCCGGTGAATTTCCTTTAATTTCTGTTTGTTTTTACCACCGGTAGGAAGGAGGTCAAAGGAATTCCTTGATAACACGTCATTAAGTAAAATGCCTCGCAAAGCGGTAGCATAACGAAAATTTCGCAGATTTGATTTTCAAGAAAAGCCTTCCAATCCATCCGGGAGCCGTTTGGGAGCCGTCCATTGAGCTCTGAAACGGATTTCATCGGACTCTCCGGGGGAAAATCGGGTATCGTTTGATGAGGGCAGGTTAATTTTTTTAATGCCTGAAATATATCGGCCAGACTACAGCGTCGAGAATTAGAGTGTGAAAGGAGAAAAAGAACGCACCTACAGTTCCCGGCCAGAACGCCTGATTGGGTGCCAATGCATGAAGGGAGGCTAACAGGCCAAACAGGGTCAGCGAACCCAGACCGACGGCGGCCAGAACGAGCCTTGTCAGCAGCCAGCTGAACTCTGAAGGAGCACTGATGTAATTAAACGTCAGAGACATCCACAATGAGCTTGGTAAAAGTATGATGACGTAGACGAAGATGAGCGTCTCGAACGGAAGCCCGAATGGGAAGAGCGTATTCTGCGGAACCATACGAAAAGCGGTTTGGTATAGAAAAGCGAAGTAGCTAATCGCCGCGATGAACATGGAAACCGTATAAATATTTTGCATGGAGGAAGGTATTGCGCCCCAAAGCGCCTTTCCTTGCCCCGGATGCGAGCTTAGCCCGTAGACGTAGCTGCCCAGCACGGCTAATCCGCCAATTACGTTGGTTACTAATAGAATTATTTGAGATTTGGCCATTACCCAGCCCTCTCTATACGTAAAATAGAACCCACATGATCAAGGAACCCAGGAACGGCACTGTGAAGTTGTCCCATCTGCCGCTGAAAAGTTCCACGACGGTTAGTATAAGTCCTCCGAGAATTATCTGAAAATATGAAAAGCTGGCTGCGAAAGCCGCACACACCGTTAGTGCCGCCGCAGAACCAACAAAGAAGAAGGTCGCCGATCCGACAAGCGTCTTTCTGGTGCCGAACAGGTTGCCCGAACCGAATTCCTTGCCTGCAAGACGGGCCGCAGGGTCGGCGAACGAAACGAACATGGTCGCGGCTAGAACGAAATCTTTGCTTAAGCCGAAATATAGGTATAGGAAATCGACGAGAGTGGCCGCTATTATGAAATGAGTAATCGCGCTCAGGCGACCTTCCTCGTCTTTCCTCACAAGTTTAAGCATGAATGAAGGGGTAATGCTTCGCCCCCACGGATAATGAGCACGAAAGAAGTCAATCAGCGATATTATTATCCCTAGGCCCAGAAGAATGTAAGCTCCAGTCTTTTCGGAAAAATAAAAATATGCCATGGCAGCGTTGACAGCGAATACATGAAATGCAGCGCGCTTAGGCTCGCCATTTTTTAAGCGTTCTATTCTCCAAAGACCCTCCTTCATTCTCCCTCCGTTGCCTCTGAATTTCAGATACAACTTGATATTATTTTGATTTTAAAATTATCTGGCTCTAATCCGGCAATGAAATCAAGACATTGCGATCTTAGCGGAAAAAGATCAGCTTGGCAACGTGAAAGCCTGAACATTACTGAAATTCATCCGCCTGTTTCTAAGCTTCCTCGGAATTTGCTTTCAATTGAAAATAGATATGTCCGCCGTCTGCTGATTCGGTAAAACACTGCCCAGCGTTTCAAACCACAAATTCTCTGTTACGACAAATTGAAGTCGATATCCTCATTTTCATGCCGCCAGCCTTTTCGCTTTCAGTAGAGCGACAAATAACGTTCACGTTCCCAGTTGTGCACCTGCGCGATGTATTCCTGCCATTCTTCGCGCTTGGCTTTTATGTAATTCCGGCAAATGTGTTCTCCCAGCGTATTCATAATCAATTCGTCGGCTTCAAGTGCGTCTATGGCCTCCGAAAGATGCGCCGGCAGGCGTCTTATATTATGCGCTGTCAGCTCTTCGTCGCTCATATGATAAAGGTTGCCTTTTACCGGTTCGCCGGGATCAATGCTGTTGCGTATGCCGTCCAGTCCGGCTGCAAGCATAACGGACAGCGAAAGATAAGGATTTGCACTGGGGTCAGGGCTGCGCAGTTCCACTCGCGTACTCTGTCCGCGTGAGGCAGGAACTCTGATAAGAGGAGAGCGGTTGCGTTCCGACCACGTAATAATGGTCGGCGCCTCGTAATTGGGAACCAGGCGTTTGTAGGAGTTTATCAGTGGGTTGGCAATTGCGCAGATAGCGCGGGCATGTTTCATCAGTCCTCCGATATAATGCAGACATGATTCAGACAGCCCGTAGGGTTTTTCAGGTGCGTCGAAGGTGTTGCGGCCTTCTTTGAAGAGCGATTGATTCGTGTGCATGCCTGAGCCGCTTATTCCGAATATCGGTTTAGGCATGAAGGTGGCGTGCAGATTGTGATTCATGGCGATTTTTCGAACTACAAAACGGAAAGTCGCCACGTTGTCGGCGGTAAGAAGTGCATCTCCGTACTTGAAGTCAATTTCGTGCTGTCCTGGGGCAACTTCATGGTGTGACGCTTCGACTTCGTATTCCAGCGATTCAAGTACCTGCACGATTTCTCGGCGTGCTTCTTCGGCACGATCTATCGGAGCCAGATCGAAATATCCTCCGGCATCGCTGGTTCTGATGGTTGGTGTACCGTCTGGATTGCGCTCGAATAGAAAAAATTCGACTTCCGGGCCGACCATCATTTTGAAGCCTTCTTTTTCAAGATCGGCAAGCATACGCCGCAGCAGCGAGCGCGGGCAGCCGGGAAACTGCGAACCGTCTGGATTTTTCGCATCGCAGATAACACGCGCGACCCTGCCTTTGCTGCGTTCGTCTTCCCATGGGAAAATTCTGAAGGTGCGCAGATCAGGCGACAGTACCATGTCCGATTCTTCTATGCGTGCGAAACCTTCAACCGACGAACCGTCAAAGTGAATTTTACCGCTCAGCGCCTTGTCGAATTGACTTGACGGAACTTCAACATTTTTATTGATGCCCATTATGTCGGTAAACCACAGGCGCAGAAACTTGACGTTCTCGAACTCCATAAGGTCCAATAGTTCCGACTTGGTTTTCATGCCGAAGCTCCTTTTAATTTATGCTGCTGAACGGACTGATTCCGCTGCGCATTGATGCTCGCTGGAACAGACTGACTTTTAATTTGAAAAAATAACGGCTGCTAGAAATTAGCACATCTCATGCGTCCTGGCTACATTTCTTCTGGCGATTCCACGCCCAGCAGAGCCAGCACATTTTTAATGAATACCGATACCGCATCCGCAAAAGCAAGGCGAGTGGCTTTCAGCGTTTCATCCTCGGCTAAGAAGCGGTAGCCGGAAGTGGTGTACAGGCGGTTGAAAGAGCGCGCCGTGTCGATGGCCAGGCGGGCAATGATGGACGGATCATATTGCATGGCGGCCTGCTCCAGTTTTTCGGGGAATTGTGAAATCAGTTTCAGAACGTCTTTT
>JAKQSH010000110.1 GCA_029570245.1 Deltaproteobacteria bacterium
AAGGCGGAATCCCCTCCCGACCATTTGATAGAAGAGTCCTGGTGAGTTGGTCGGCCTCAGCAAGGCAATGCAGTCGATATTGGGGGCATCGAATCCCGTTGTCAATACACCCACATTTACAAGATATTTAATTCTGCCTGATTTGAAGTCTTCTATATATTGTTCCCTGAAAAGCGACGATGTTTCACCGAAAATACACTCAACTTCGGCATTATATTCCTTTCGCAAAGTGGCCGCTATATGTTCGGCATGTTTTATTCCTGCCGCAAATATTAAACATGATTTTCTCTCTTTTGTATAAGAAGCTATTTCATTGCATGCCGAGAGGACAAGATTCTCATCGTCCATCAGTTCTTCGGTCTCAGTTGCTATGAATTCTCCGCCTCTTATATGAAGCTTGGAGGTGTCAACTTCGTGCCTGCCTGCCTTCGAAATTAATGGGCAAATGTAGCCCTGATTGATCAGCTCCTTTACCCCGATCTCGTAACACACATGATTTAGTAAATTTTCAGGAGCACATATCGTCCCTGACTTCATTCGGTATGGAGTCGCAGTCAACCCGATCAGCCGGACATTCGGATTGATCTTTTTCATGTCGGCGAGAAACGATTGATACATTCCTTCGCCGTCTGGCTGAATGAGGTGGCACTCATCTACAAGTATAATCTGGAATGCGCCCAGCTCGTCCGCCTTCTTATAAACCGACTGGATCCCAGCGATAATAACCGGGGCAAGAGTATCCCGACTCTTTAAGCCTGCCGAATACAGCCCGACCATGAGTTCAGGCGCGATTGCATTCAGCTTGTCGAACGCCTGCTGAAGAAGCTCCTTTACATGCGCCAGGATCAGCACCCTCCCGTTCCAAAGCGTAACGGCATCTTTGCAGATCGTGGCCGCTATCGGCGTCTTTCCCCCAGCTGTCGGGATCACGACACAGGGATTATCATCTCTGGTCCGCAGATGATTATAAACAGCTTCGACAGCTTCTATTTGATATGGCCTCAATTGCACTTTTTTTTAATTCCATAAAAATTTTGGTTAAGTTTCCGTCGCTCCGCAGTGAGCGGAGCGAACGGAGTTTGAGCAACAGCAATCGCCGTGGCGCGTCCGCCACTACCGTTTCCAGGGCGGTGTGTTGTTTTTTGCCTGGACGGCAGGGGCTGCCGGGGTTACCGATGCTTCGCGTTTCGCATAACCTTTTATCTCGTTCGTCAGCTCATCGGAATCCTCACGTTTTTTGCACCTGACGGATATTTCCAGCGGCAGGTTATGCAGTTCCACGGAATCCTTCGGCTGCATCACTCCGACGGCATGACATATCGCCGAAAGTTCGCCTCTCGCGATCTGCACCGCCTGCTGGTTCGGGTTGTCGAGATTGAGTCTTGCCCAGACTTTCCTTCCCTTGAATTCACCGTCGATGATCTCGAGGGTAAGCTCGAGAAAATACCCGTTCCCGGACTTGGTCGGCTTTACTTCCGACTCCACGATCACGGCGTTATACTTTCCTGCCGGGACGGCTTCCAGCGCTTCCGCCGGAGCCACTTCGTTCGCATTGAAATTCAGCGTTGACATTGTCATTTCTCCTTTTTTTTATTGGTAATTATTTCTGTGTTTTTGAAAACTCTTCTATCCTTGAATTCCTGTTTTTTTCCATGATTCCACTCTGAGACCGGACGGTAATAGCCGCATGGCCGACTCCATATTTCGCATGGCTTTCCGCACTTAGCCATCCTTCACCTCCAGTCCTCTGGGCAGATTTTTGAGCTCAATATCAGGATATTTCTTGATAACGGAACCTGATTCTGTTCTGATCAACTGCATGGCGTACTTCTTTTTGCCGCAGTAATCATTGAGCTGATGAAGCTGCTCCAGCGCAAGCTTCCGTCTGTGGAAAACCACACTTATTATCTGCCGAGTCCTGCGTTCATAAATGACCCATTTCCTGCGGATCATTTCTGCCCCGGGGCAGCCAGCGCCTGTATGAAAGCGTCCCATGAAAGCGGAAGCTCAGCAGGCAGATTGAAACGGTTTTTCGCCACGCACGCCGGGCCGCCGAGCGTCCGGATGATCCTTTCTCCGCCGTCCGCTCCGACCGGCGCCGCGATAGTTCTTTCCCGGTT
>JAKQSH010000133.1 GCA_029570245.1 Deltaproteobacteria bacterium
CCTGATCCTGATCCTGATCCAGACCCTGACCAGGACACCAGCTGTCAGAACATCACCGACGGATACAAGATAGACCTCAATTTAGAAACCGTTCAGCTTACCTGCCGAGCCAAAACCGGCGGCGAAATATATGTCGATCCAAGCAATCTGAGTCGCATATACGTGCGCGACGCGCTTTCCGGCAGCCAACCCATAATTTACAACAATTTCTCAAACGGCGGCACGCTGCCGGCAGTCGAAATGATTAAAGGCCGCTATCATTTCCTGGCCATGAACGGCCTCGGTCAACGGGAAACGGTACTCGAAAATGTCGATCTTCAATCCAACACCACGCTGGATGTGCCCTTCCCGATGGTGAGTTTCTCCGTAACTCTTACCAAAAACGGAATGCCCTTCCCCACACTCGACCAGCAGTATCGCGGCAATCTGATTGTAAAAATCAGAAACATAGGTAAAGAAGTCAAAAAGAACACTGTCGGCAACGGCATAAATACTTTCGCTTTCCAGATGTTCCCTGCTGCGGTGGATATCGTTTTTGAAGGCTATCTCAACAACAGCTCGTCGTCATATCAGCGCGAAACGCTTATCAGCAACAAGCAGATAGCAGGAGGCGAGACGATCGAAATAGACCTTGAAACGGTTTCCGTAAGCGGTGCGATAAAGATAAACGGCGCTAATCCGCCTTCATCAACGGAAGACCGCGGTGAAGTCTGGTTTATAAACAGCATCAAAAAAGACCGTTTCCCTTTCTGGCCTCTGGGCAGCAGCGGCGCAGTCGGGTTCTCGCGTGAAATAATAGTCGGCAATTATCAGGTGGCTTTCGCCGGACCGGGAATCAGCGGCAATAATTATCTGTGGAAATCCACAGAAATACTTGGGCTTGACGACGATGAAAGCGGCATGAGCATCGACATTCCGCGCTATGAACTGAGCGGAGAAATCACAGCCGGAGGCGAAACGCTGCCGGATCATTTATTCCTTGATCGCGGCATTGTTTACCTCAAAGAAAAGAACAGCTCCGAAAAATTCGTGCTGTGCGATCTCGGATTCGAAGATGCGGCGACCTTCGACATCGAAGTCGGTCCAGGCTCCTACGAACTGTATTACGAAGGCAACCTGCTCGACGACGAGTGGTTTGTTCTGTACACATACCCAAGCACTGTTCACACTTATATTTTCAACAACAACTTCACCGTCAATTCCGACATGCCGAACCACGACATCGACATGCCGGTGGTGAATGTGAACGGAACAATAAAGCTTAACGGCCTGCCGTACAGTGACCTAACCGACGGGCAATACCTGACGATCAAATATCTGGACAACTACTCTTATACGGCGGTTCAGCATCTCGGCAGCCTGGCGGAATCGCGGGCAAGCTACAGCACACGCCTGTTCGCAACGGACTACGATTCAATGCGTTACATGGGCTCGGCCATACTTGGCA
Organism: Deltaproteobacteria bacterium; assembly: GCA_029570245.1. GTDB lineage: Bacteria > Myxococcota_A > SURF-8 > SURF-8 > SURF-8 > JAKQSH01. The sequence continues at coordinate 1,448 of JAKQSH010000133.1, forward strand.
CTTACGCCGAGTTTTATGTAAAAGACGGCTTCAGCGTCAGTCAGAGCAGCAAAGTCGTTGATGTAAATATAGTCACCAAAAACGTCGGAATCACCGTCACCGTAAACGGCGGAGCCAGAACACTGCAATCATTTATTGATGACGGGTCACTGACGCAGGCCGGAATCTACGTCATCGACAGGGATGTATACAACCGCACCACCGGCGATACTGAAATGACTCAGAATCGTTTCGAATTTGTGCGCACGCCAGCACTCTACACTTTTATCCTGCGACTGGTGAGCGGCAACAATTACATGGAATATCCGCTGCTTTCCGACTTCGAGCTGACCAGGAACGAAGAATTCAGTTTCGATATTGACCTGATGCATATAAGTTACGAAGTGCGCAAAGACGGCCTGCAGATGCCGGATTCCACCAACAGTCAATCACGCGGAAACATTCAGATTCGTTCAAAGGCCGATGCGAACCAGATAGTATATCTGCCGTTCAGCAACACCGGGCCGGCAACCGGAGACATGTGGGTGGTTGTTGACGACACGGAATACAGTCTGGTTTTCTCATCCGGCTATGGGCAGGCATTCCAATTCATAATCTGGAAATATCTGGGGTGCGCTAATTTCGACAGGTGACGCATGAATATGACGCACTTTTTTCACACTGGCCGCCGCCTGAGCGCGGCGGTCGTTTTCTGTCTGCTGACGCTCGGCACGGTCACACTTCATGCCGCCGACAGCACTCCGGCTCCGCTGTGCTGCGAAGAACAATCCCAATATGAGGCGCAGAATGAAGAATTCAGCGATGGGTTAAAGGTCGAAAAGTTCATCAAACCACCACGACTGCGCGCCTGCTGCGCTTTCGGACATGATCTGCGAACCAGCATTTCCGGTTCGGCGGTGCCGGTCAAACTCGACAACATAGTTTATCCCGACCGGCTCGGTCAGCATTCGTACCAGAGAAAAGACCTCGACAGCGAAATGACCGGTCTTATTTACACCTGTCGCGGCGGAGTTATCGACCTGGCGCACATCCGGGACTATGCAGACTGGACGGCCTACCTTTTCGAGCGCATCCGGCTGGTGCTGGGCTCTTCGGTAATAATTCCGCTACCTTTCGAAGCAGCAGAACGTGAAGTGGTGCTCCGTCCCCTGAATGTTTCTCTGTCGCCTGCAGAGCGCGACGAGTTGGCCCTGCTTCTGGCGCAGCGCATCTCCTTTCAGCTTTCGGTCTGGCATGAAATCGCAACCTGGTACGACTACCGCAGTGTTCCGATGTTCTCCGAGCGCCTTTCGTCGTTTTCACCGGAAGACCTGTTCTCGAACGCCGTCGGCGCAGAACTGGGAGCGCGCGCCCTGCGTTCGGGCCGCGAATACAATGAAGCCATGGACAGCGCCCTGGCAGAAATGGTGCATCAACTGGCCCCGCTGCCGAACTCGTACACAAAAAAAACTCTCGATGCGGTTGACGGCATCTGGTGGGACAGAACGAAAATGCTGCCCGACATGGCCATGGTTACGCGACGCAACATGGATGTCAGCGACAATATAAAACCATGGATAATTACCGGAAAATATTCGCCCTATTGCGCAGGGCGCGACGACCAGCCGGCAGAAATGGCTGTTCCGACCGAAGGCCCCGGCGGGATAAAACTGAAAGAACAGTATGAACTGCGCTTCAGAGTCAGACACGAAGCCATACCGAACTTCATCCCGCCGGATAACGGCAAAGAATGGATCGGTGAAGACGATTATCCATGGATAATAGAAAACATAAGGCGTGATGTAAAAGCCATGTTCGGCCCATATGGCGATAAAAGCGGCATGGACACTTACGAACTGGGAGTTGCGCGTCAGTATTCATCCGAGTTCGACCCTGAAATGCCATGCGGCGCCACCGATAAAGACTGCAAATTCACCCGCCACGAGGAAATGAACGGCATAAGAATCGGCAAAATCCGTGTGGCAGGCGGCAATTTCGCCGGAATGTTCTTCGGTGTCACCCTGGCCGAAGGAACCACCATGGGCGGCCTTTTCAATGTGCTTTCGCTCAACTCTGCCGTAGCCTTCACCGACGGTGCGATTTCGATGCACGTAAAAGGCGCCGAAAGCCCGGTGCTGTTTTTCTGCGCCATGGAAGCAGAAGACGGTTCGGGCAGAAAAGAAATAGATTATCCATTTGTGAATCCCTTCAACGTCAAATGCGTACCGGGCTCCTACTGGGGTTTGCGCCTTGAGTTGCTGGAGCTCATGTATCTGGGCGGCGATGGTCTGGACAGCTACGGATTCAGACCGGTGGAAGCCGGAATTGTCTTTACCCCGCTCGGCAACGGATTCACGCCGGAATTTCTGAAACGACGCCTGCTGTTTTCGCTGGGGCTTACACCAGAAATCATCGACACCGCAGGTACAAGTGCTGCGAAATCGCTGGCCGGATATTTCACCGTCACCAGTGAAGAGTTTTTCCTGAATGACCGTGTAAACTACAAGCTTTTCGGCAGTATCCGCGACGACCTGACCGAAGTGCGGCGCTTCAATGTGGAAGGCGGCGCACGCCTGCAATACAATTATCTGTGGAATCGTCGCGACATGCGCGGCGGCGACCCGCTGCATTCAATTATCAGCTTCGGTGTGGAAGCTTCGGTCAACTACTGGTTCGATTCCATGCCCAGCATGCCCAGCCTCATAAAATACGCCCAGATCATGCCAAACCGCGACTTCGTCCCGAACGACTGGCATGTCAGCCTGCAGGGAATATTGTATGTGGAAACCACAATTCCCAAGCTGGGCATGTTCTGAGAAAAGGAAAAATCATGTCGGAAATACTTTTCAGTTTCAGGCAGATCGGTGTAATTCATTCTCCGCACAAAGAAGCAGAAGGCACACCTATTCAGCCCTGTTACGCCTCAGGGGCCGAAGGAACAGTCGAACTGTTTCAGGAATATGCAGAAGCGCTTGACGATATAGAAGGATTCGAGCGCATCTGGCTGCTGTATGTTTTCAATCGCTCAGACGGCTGGCAGCCGAAGGTTATTCCCTTCAGGGACACAAATCCACACGGAATTTTCGCGACCCGTGCGCCCCGACGCCCCAATCCGCTGGGAATTTCATGCGTGCGCCTGCTGAAAGCTGATGGTTTGAAACTACATGTGAGAGAAATCGACATTCTTGACGGCGCGCCTCTGCTGGACATAAAACCATATGCACCGCAATACGATTCATACCCGCAGGCCAGAGCGGGCTGGCTGGATTCCGCCGCTTCACCGCTGGAGTTCGCCGACCGTCGCTTCGAAAAAAGATAATACAAGAAGCGGCGGCGCTTGCGCGCCGCCGCTTCGATATTTATCAGTATTTCACATATCTGCTTCAGATTTCACGCCAGCGACGCAGAAAAACACACATTAACAGGCCAAATATCAACAACATTCCACCTGAACCGGTGCTGCCGCAGGAACCGCCGCCGCCTTCGGAAGAGAAACTGCCTGTTTCGCCATCCGTATCTCCGTCGCTTTCGTCTCCATCCGCCGCATCGCCGTCGGCGGCGTCCCCATCCGACACGACATCGCCGTCTGCACCGCCGGGCACACATTCGGTTTCCAGACAGACTTCGTTATTGTCGTCCCACTTCTGACACTGACAGACTCCAGACTGACCGTCATCCTGTTCGCACGCAGTGCCGTCTTCAAGAGGCTCAGGGGGAGAACACTCGCCGCTTTCTTCCTGGCAGGCACCCGTGGTGTAACAATCGTTCGGCGGCGTGCAGATTACATATTCACCGGCGGCGCACAGGCCGTCCCGACAGGAAGAATATGTGGAACAAAGAGACTCGTCTTCGCATTCAGTGCCGTCTGGAAGTTCGTCGCCTTCGCAGTTGCCGGTATTCGGATTGCATGCATAATTCTGCATACACACCGGCACATCACCGCAATCCACTTCGCCGGTGCTGACGCATACGCCGCTGTCGCATGCATCGTTCAGAGTGCAGGGATTACCGTCGTCGCAACCGGAGCCGTCCTGCTTTGTCGGATTGGAACAATCACCGGTAAACACGTCGCATATTCCTGCTTCGTGGCAGTCGTCCTGCGCCGAGCAGACAACAGCCGTTCCCACACACAATTCGTTATTGCAGGCATCGTCGCCGGTGCAGGGATTTCCGTCATCGCACGCTATTCCGTCGTTCTGGCCTTCGCAGGTATTCACCACAGCGCGAACGGTGATTTCCAACGCACCGTCCGGGTCTTCCGGGCAGACAAGAGTATTCGCGTCGCTGTCGGCAATAACAGTAACGCAGATTTTGTAATCGCCGTGTACGTCCGCCGGAAGAACAAGACCGACAGAAGCTTCGTTGCCGGAAGAAAAATCAACAACCGCAAGGGTCTGGCCGTTTTCGAACGCGGCGTTTTCGCCGCCTTCCGGCGTATCGCAGATTTCGAAAGCCGCGCTCATCTGCGAGTAGCAGCTGCCGATATCCGTATCTAGCTCAACACCGACCGGAACGGTTTCACCGGGAGCGCCTGTAAGCAACAGAGAAGTTGCAGGAACAATCGGCAGAGGTTCTATTTCAACTCTTCCAGTCACATCGGAACCGACAATGACGGCATTGCTTTCTCCAAAAACGGCGCCGACATCGTTAAAATGCATTGTAGCTTCAATCCACCCGCAACCACAATTATTGCCGCTTGCCAGCTTATAGGCCAGTGAGACGCACATTGATTGACCGGAAGCAAGCAACTTGTTCAGACCGCCGAAAATAAGGGCTGAAGACGAATAGGAGATGTTGTCCGAATATGTCAGATTCAAGCCGTCGCAATCCACATCCATATAGAGACGATAGTCTTCCACTGGAGCCATGGCCGTGACGAAAAAGGCCAGACTGCCTACAGTGGCGGTCTGGGAACTGCTGTTGACAAGCTCCGCTTCAATTCCTGGTCCCTGGAATCCGTCGCTGATCTCGTCCCTGAGAACAGAACCGTCGGGATTGCCGGTGGTTGGATTCACGACGATCTGATCGCAATTTGTACAGATAATGCTGTATTTGTAATACTCATCAGCCACAGAACCATTTTCGGGGAAAGCATAACCGTTGCAGCCGATACCATAACCCTCGTTGCCCATGGGTATGATATGAAATACGGTATCCTTGGGAGCAGTATAATATGCGTCCACATTGACTACTCCGTCGCCGTTGGTATACGCATCGTGGGAATCCCGGAAAAGTTCAGTCTTGCTCAGGCCGCTATCTCCGTAAGTCACGTCGTAAACGACCCTGGGCATGTTGTTTGAGTTGGGCGAAATTTCCATTGCGGCATGCCCGGTAAGTTCCAGGTGAATTCTGTAGGTCTGCCCCTGCTTGACCGCAAGATCGACCGGCAGCAGCGTGGTGTACTGAGTTGAACGCGTTACGGTTTCGTAATAAGGCACCTCAATAGAACGACCGGTCGAAAAAAGTCCGAACACTTTGAACGATCCCTGAGCACTGCTGTTGGAGTTGTCGCAGGAACTGTTCCAGGCAGTTTTGAATTCGACGTACATTTTTTCTGTCCACTGGCTGTAACCGTCAAGAGAGACGCTGCTGGAGCCGCTGGGAGGGCTGCCGACCGCGATCAGGTTGATAGGCACATTGTAGCCACCTGGGGTAAATCGACTGATTTCAGCATAATCGTCGATTGGAAGTTTCTGCAGAATATAAATATTGGCATCGTCAATTCCGCTGCAATCGTCCAGATGCGCCGTCATATCGGTTATGATGGCATATGAATCTCCGTTGTACATGGTGAATTCTCCGCCTTCAAACATGCTGCCGCCCGAAACGAGCGAGAACTCCTGAAGCAGTTGATGGGCGGCCCCGATGGAAGGAAAAAGCAGGAAAACCGAAAATATCAGTCCGACCAACGCATTACGCCAGAAAGCCTTCGACATTATTATTTCCTCCTCAAAAATTGAATGACTGCGGACTTTACTGAGAGTTATCACACAAAAAAACGAGCAAACCGGCCTGAATTCCGGTAAAGACATCCATCAACTGCGAAAATCCGTCCCTGACATGAACCAGTAGAACATTCACGCTCTTTCAGACACAGCACGACGAAGATGTTGTATTTATATATATGTATATCCATCCACTCTTTGCCGCATTGCTTATTATCAGGCAAAGGCGCTCTGTATTATTAGT
>JAKQSH010000188.1 GCA_029570245.1 Deltaproteobacteria bacterium
CGTCAGCGGAAACGCCGCCGACGGACACGATTTCATCGCTCAGGCCATAGCCGCCGGGGCCGCAGCTTTGCTGGTCGAAAACACCGCCCGTGTTCCTGCGGGTTTCCCGTGCGCCACAGCGGGCAGTACACGCCGACTGACAGGCGAAATCGCCTCTCGCTTTTTCGGCAATCCGTCACGCACGCTGAAAATCACCGGCGTCACAGGCACCAACGGCAAAACTTCCACGACTTATATCGCTGAAGCAATGCTTAAATCAGCCGGGCAGAGCGTAGGAGTCATAGGAACCATCAACTATCGTTACGCCGGAAAAATCGTTCCGGCGCGTGTAACAACGCCCGGTCCTGTTGAGCTTCAGGAAATGCTGGCCGAGATGGAAGCTGCCGGAGTGCGCCATTGCGTGTTCGAAGTTTCATCGCACGCACTGGACCAGGGACGCGTATCCGGCATCGAATTCGACCGCGCAATATTCACAAACCTCAGCCGCGACCATCTGGATTACCACGCCGACATGGACGAATACCGCAGAGCCAAAAGCCTGCTGTTCAATCACTATCTGCAGAACAGCCCCAAAGCCGAACGTACTGCAATACTCAACTGGGACAGCCCGGATTCAGCCGCCATGCTGCCCGGATTCGACGGTGCAATAATCCGCACCAGCGTTGACGGGCAGGCGCAGGCCGACATGTTTCTGAGCGACGCCGAATATGGCCTTGACGGCAGCAGCGCATTGCTTCACTGGCGCGGCAGAACCCGGAAAATCAGGACACCGCTGTTGGGCAGACACAATCTATACAATCTTCTGGGTGTAATAGCCCTGGGGGTTTCATACGGACTGAGCCTTGAGGCCGCCTGCGACGGAGCATGCTCATGCAACAATATTCCGGGAAGACTTGAGCGCGTCGCCGGCGAAACCGGCATCCATGTATTCGTAGATTACAGCCATACGCCGGACGCACTGGAAAAGGCTCTGCGTGTCCTGGCCGGGATGTGCAAAGGCCGCCTTATCTGCGTTTTCGGATGCGGCGGAGATCGCGACCGTGGCAAACGTCCGATAATGGGACGCATCGCCGGCGAAATCGCACAGCTGGCGGTCGTAACCAGCGACAACCCACGCACGGAAGACCCAGAAAGCATTCTCGACATGATCGAACCGGGAGTGATTGAAGCCGGTATGCGCCGTTGCGATTCTGAACCTTCTCAGGCTGTTGAGGGCGGATGTTACTATCGTATTCAGGATCGCGCTGAGGCCATCGAATGCGCCGTAAGACTGGCGCGCCCCGGAGATGCGATACTTATTGCAGGCAAAGGCCACGAGGATTATCAGATCATCGGAACGGAGAAACGTCATTTCGACGACCGCGAAGAGGCAGCCCGGGCAATGGCGACTGTAAAGGGAGAAGAAAATGGACAGGCCTGATCTGTTTACCCTTAAAGAAATCGCGCAGGTTCTCGCGCTGGAACTTCCAACTGGTGAAGGCGGCGTAAAAGCAGTATCAACCGACACTCGCAACATTGCTGTCGGAGACCTTTTCGTCGCTCTGGAAGGAGAAAACTTCGACGCCAACGATTTCGTCGGACAGGCTTTCGAGAAGGGAGCGGCGGCAGCCGTAGTTAAAGCCCGCAGAAAAGGTTTGTCAGAAATTCAGCGCGCATATCCAGACCGCGTTCTGTTCGAAGTGAAAGACACCTTGCGCGCTCTGGGCGATCTGGCATTTCATCTGCGCCACCGCAGCAGACCGCTGGTGCTGGCAATAACAGGCTCGAACGGAAAAACCAGCACAAAGGAAATGCTTTACTCCATTGTGCGCAATCATCGCAGCTCCATAAAAACCGAAGGCAATCTCAATAATCTCATAGGAGTTCCGCTGACGCTGCTGCGCCTGCGTGGCGAATCATGCGCCATAATAGAAATGGGCACCAATCATCCGGGAGAAATTGGCCGCCTGTGCGAAATCGCCACACCCAACATAGGCGTCATCACCAACGTTTATCCGTCGCACCTCGAAGGTCTGGGATCGGTGGAAGCGGTCGCTGAGGAAAAAGGCGACCTGTTCCGCTCGCTCAATTCCGGCGGAACTGCCATTATCAACCTGGACAACGAATACACTCGCGGGCTGGCCAGCGTCACTTCGGCGCATAAACTGACTTTTTCCATACAGGACCCTTCAGCCGATGTTTTCGCCCGCCATATCGAAGACCACGGACATTCCAGCAGCTTCGAAGCCGTGCTGGGCTTGAGCCATATCGACATTCATCTGCCGCTGCCCGGACGACACAATGTACTGAACGCTCTGGCCGCCGTGGCTGCGGCATCGGCTGCCGGAATACAACCGGAAGATATCGCAGAAGGTCTGGCCGCAGTGAAATCAGCCGACAAGCGTCTCGTGCTTGAAGCCGCGCTCGGCCCGTATTCGCTTATCGACGACAGTTACAACAGCAATCCGGCCTCAGCCGCAGCTGCACTGGACACGCTGGCGGGTCTGGCCGGAAAACGCCGCAGAGTTGCGCTTCTGGGAGACATGCTGGAACTCGGAAAACACTCGAAAAAATACCACCGCGAAATGGCGAAGAAAATCATCGACAGCGGAATCGCGCTGGCGGTGTTGGTTGGCCCGGAAAGTGCCGCGACATTTGAAGAGCTCGAAAACAGCGAACTCCTGGAAGCTCTGCATTTCGGCAATGTTGACGAACTTGTCGTGGCGCTGCCTATGATACTGAAGAAAAACGATTACATTCTGGCGAAAGGCTCACGCGGAATGCGCATGGACAAGGCGGCGGAAGCCATACGCCGCATGGCGCGGGAAGGATAAGGCGATGTTTTATCATCTTTTCTATCAGGCTATCGGAGATGCGACTTTTCTGCGCGTCTTCCGTTACATCACGTTCCGTGCCGCCATGGCTGCACTGTTCTCGCTGTTCTTCACTCTCATCGTCGCACCCTACATCATACGTAAACTCCGTGAGCATCAGTTCGGGCAGATGGTGCGCGACGACGGCCCGCAGAGTCACCTTAAGAAGCAGGGTACGCCTACCATGGGAGGAGTGCTCATTCTCATATCGCTTCTTGGCAGCACGCTTTTATGGGCGCGCCTCGACACCATGATGACCTGGGTGGTGGTACTGCTTACTGCCGGATTCGGCATCGTCGGATTCCTGGACGATTTTTTGAAAATATCCAAACGCAACACCAGAGGTCTGCGCGGCTCAATCAAAATTGTGACGCAATTCGCCATGGCGTTTTTTTTCGTCATAGTGCTGCTGGTTACGACAGGCGTCAACACCGACCTGTCGATTCCTTTTGTCTGGAACGTACTGTCGAACACTCCGGCATGGTTCTTCATTCCGTTTGCCGCCATCGTAATCGTCGGCTCGGCCAACGCAGTTAACCTCACGGACGGCGCGGACGGTCTGGCGATCGGACCGGTTATGACGACGACAATCGTATACGGCATTCTGGCCTACGTGGCCGGCAACTCAGTTTTTGCCGGATATCTGCACATTCCGCACATCAAATACGCCGGGGAACTTTCGGTTTTCTGCGGTGCGCTACTCGGCTCAAGCCTGGCGTTCCTGTGGTACAATGCGCATCCCGCCGAGATATTCATGGGCGATGTCGGTTCGCTCTCGCTGGGTGCCGCGCTTGGCACCGTGGCGGTAGCCACCAAGAACGAACTGCTGCTGGTGCTGGTGGGTGGCGTTTTCGTGCTTGAAGCCGTATCCGTAATTTTGCAGGTTGCATCATTCAAGCTTACCGGCAAGCGCATTTTCCGTATGGCGCCATATCATCATTCGCTTGAGCTGCGCGGCTGGCCGGAGGAAAAAATGGTTGTTCGGCTCTGGATAATTTCCATAATTCTGGCGCTGCTGGGTCTGGCGGCGCTGAAACTGAGGTTCAATTTCTGATGCCCGGATTTGAAGAACAGATGCATTCTTACAGAATGCCGCCCATCGAGCGGGTCAGACAGGCCGATCCGCTGCTGGTGGGAATCATCATCTGTCTCCTGCTGATAGGACTGGTGATGGTGCATTCGTCA
>JAKQSH010000209.1 GCA_029570245.1 Deltaproteobacteria bacterium
TCAGGATCAGGATCAGGATCGGTGTCCGGTTCCGTCGTGTCGCCGTCGCTGACTTCGTATTCGTCGTCGCCGTCCGGAAATGTCCATGGTACGCATTTGTACTCACCGTTGCAGCCCAGAATCTGTCCGGTGTAGTCGGACATGACATCGCAGTCTTGATGGGACGAACAGGGCGGATAACAGATGCCTTCCGTTCCCGCCTGGTCGTGACAGACGTTTTCGTAAGGGCATTGCTCGTCCATGGTGCAGCTGCTGCCGCTGTATGGATAGCAGCGCGAGTAATAGTTGCAGAAATACAGATTGCTGCCTTCCGACTCGAATTCGTCGCATCCGTCGTCGGCAATGCAGCGCGCACCGCAGCGCCCGTTACCTTCTGCGACTTCTGCGTGACAGACTTCAAGGTACGGGCATTCCGCGTCGGCCTCGCAGTTATCGGTCGGTCGCACCGGAATACAGCGTTGCTCGGAATTGCAGAAGAAACCCTCAATTCCGGCGCAGTCTTCCAGTTCATCACATGGCGGAGCGCAGACTCCGCCGTTGTATTCGTAATGGCACAGATATTCCACCTGGCACTGTCCGTCAGACGTGCAGGTTTCCTGAATGTTTTCATCCGGCACGCAACGTCGCAACGCGTTGCAGGTGTATTCCTGTCCGAAAAGCTGTTCGCAGACTTCCGTGCTGGTGCATGGCGCGGTACATACGCCGTCCTGGCCGACTTCGGGATGACACACCTCACCGTATTCACATTGCAGGCTGTCGGTGCAGCCGTTTCCGGTCGGTTCGGGAGCACACAGACCTTCCGAGTTGCAGAAATAACCTTCCACCCAGTTTTCGCAGAACGAAGATTCAGTGCATGGGTCGTTACACAGGCCGTCTTCCACTTCCGTATGACAGAACTGATTTACGGCGCAGTCCGCTTTGGTCTCACACGGTTGGTAATATGGAGCATCGTCGCCGTCTGTTCCGTCGTCGCCATCGGGCGCTTCCTGGATGTCTCCTGGCGCCTCCTTGTCTCTGTCGTCGTTTTCGGGGTTGCTGTCGCGATCTGGAACAATCACAATGGCGTCACGGTCGATGTCGCCGTCACTTTCCATATCGACGCGCACGCATGAACCGTCTGCGGTCAGCATCCAGCCCACCGGACAGCCATCGTTCTGCATGATGCATCCGCTTGTAAGGAGCGTGACGAAAATGGCCGCAAAAATAAGAGTGAGGCTCAACGATCTCATTTGTCTGTCATTTTCCATCCGCGAAAAGTTCGCAGGAAACACCCGGTGTGTGTCACAGTTGCTTATTGGCGGTTTTTAAAGGTCGATTTTTCCGACCCCCTGTTACTCAATGCAAATCAAATCGTATCAGGGGGCCGGAATCAAGTCAAGAAACACAGAATACGGAGGAAAGTAAAAGCCTTTATCTTTCAAGATGTTCGGGACAGATGAAGAATGAAATGCCGTGATCTTCGTATACACGGATCATTTTCTGCGACGGCAGCCTGCGACCGCATTTGTAACAATAGAAAAGCGAGTCTTCCACCAGCAGCGGCATTTCCTTCAACAACTCTTCTCTTTCTTTCTCACTAATCTGGTGCATCATGTCGCCCTCCTTTCTCTGTTCGGGCCTCACTTATATCAATATGCAAACAGAATGCCACAATTTATGCTGGCAGACCTGATTTCGGCGTGAAGCATGTTGTTCATAACCATATGTTATTGTTTGCATTTTAGACTTGCCAAAATTCGACAGATTAAGAAGATGTAAAGCTTTCCGCAACTGTAAAGTTTTATTGCGGCATAAAGAAACGGAAAACCGTCGTCCGTACCGTCAAATATCCTTATGTTGCTGTATTTACTTGGTTTCAGGCTATGACATCAATATCATGGCCATGCATTTTCTGCATAGGCGTCTTCGCGACATGCATTAATCCTGACTGATTTTCGCATCCGGCTGTGGATTGTCAACTGGAAGGTCCATGTAGAAGCGGGTGTAACGCCCCATCTTGCTTTCCACGCTTAATGCTCCGCCGTGCTCCTTTATAATGCCATGGCTGACTGAGAGCCCAAGACCGGTGCCTTTGTCGCGTGGTTTTGTGGTATAGAACGGATCAAAAATACGCTCGCGTATTTCAACCGGAATTCCGGGACCGTAATCTTCTACTATGGTGCGCAGCCATTTTGCGCCGTTTTTTTCGAACGTGTGGCAGGAAATATTTATGACCTTGTTGTCGTCGGTGCCGGGAAAACGCTCGTTAAGTGCGTCGCGGGCGTTTGTAATAAGATTCATAAGAACCTGCATGATATGTTGGCCATTGCATTCTATGTGCGGCAGATCGTCTTCCATGCTTGATGCCAGACGGATATTGTCTTTGTAAAGCAGTCGGTGTGTAAGTGAAAGCGTTTTTTCCACGATCTCACGGATATCGCATCTGCGGCGGGTTTCTGTATCCTGGCGTGCAAACGACAGCAGATTGCGCACTATTCCTGCGACGCGTTCGCATTCTTCAATTATTGCCTGAGAATAATCGTCGATTTTACCGCCCGGTTCGGACATGCTTTTTATAAGTTCGCCGTAATTCATTATGATGTTGATGGGGTTATTGATTTCGTGCGCCACGCCTCCGGCCAGCGTTCCTATGGATTCAAGCTTCTGCTGGTGACGGGTGTGCGCCTCTATTTCGGCTTTTTCCTGTTCCATGCGGCGCTTCAGCATCAGTATTGTAGAAAGCGCGGCCACCAGCAGCACCATCAGAATAAACATTGCTATGATGCTTATGAAGAGTCCGCGATACTGACGGTAAATGGAAAAAGGCTGATTGATTACATTACTGTGAAGTGGTAGCTGTGATTCGCTGATCTGAAAGCGTTTCAGTTCGCTGTAATCGAAAACATACATATCCGGGCTGTCGCTTTCCACCGGAATCTGATTTTTCCCGATTTTTCCCTCAATGATTCTCAAGGCCATCTGTGCTGCGGCTTCGCCGTGCCTTTCGGCGTTCATAACCAGCCCGCCCAGCGTTCCCGGCCCGACTTTTACATCCCATAATGTAAATACCGGTCTTTGGCAGTTGCTTTTAAGAAAATCGGACACTTCACTTTCGGAAAAGGAAACTCCAGCGCTGTCACGGTGAAGCGAAAGTGCCAGAACTATGCTGTTTTCCGGCAGATTTTTCAGATTTTCCTTCAGTTCACTCCAGCTCCATTCAATCAGTTCTTTTATTTCAAGGCGCTTGGCAAAGGCCGGAGCTTCGCTCTGGAACATCTGCAGATGAAGTTTTCCTGTTCCGGTGTTGTCGCTTATTACCGTAAGATGACGCGTTTCAGGCAGAAGTTTCAGAGCCATGTCGAGTGTGCCGGCAATGTTGATGTTTTCCAGGATGCCGCCTATACCGCTCTGACCGTTTGTCATTTCGGGTTTGTAATTATTTATTCCGCAAAAAACCACCGGAACTTCCGGGAATAATTCATTTCTGAACTGCAGCAGGAAATCCAGAGCGCTGTTGTCGGATGCAATTATAAGGTCGATGCCTCCCTTTCCGTACTTTTGCGAATACAGATACTTCAGCGCCGGGAAAAGCAGGCTTTTCGATTCGAAACGTTTTACATCCATATATTCGATTCTGAGATCAATTAAATGTTTTGATTTTGCAAGGAGATTGGCGATGCCGCTGTTGATTCTGTCTGTCCAGGCGAATCCGCTGTGATATGAATGCAACACCAGCACTGTTTTTATGTCATGGTCTGCTTGTGTCTGACCGGAAGCGGTCGAAGGCACTGTCAGCATCAGAAGGAGTGAAAGCGCCAGAACGAAGGCGACATGCTCTAGTCGCAGCTCTGCCAAATTTGTGAAAAGCCTTTTAAATACAGACATATCTTTACTTCTAACAGAAGAAATTCTGTGCCCCGCACCCCACACAGCTCTGGCCTGATGTTGCGCCTGTTTTGCGTAGTCTTCGTAGAAATTATCTTCTTATGTCACTTCTACATCATTTGTCTGAGCTGCGCAAATCGGTGTCGTATTTCGCACATATGACGGCGAACCGCTGTCCCGCTCTGAATGATCCACCGCCATATGTGCAACTCTGCAGCCTGTGGCTGCCGACTCAACCCTGCCTGTAAACAAATGCACACTTGTATCTTGATTAATCTCTGTCTTTGCCTGATAATATCCAGACAAAGGCGGTTTTCGAATTCTATCTGGACCGAATACGTTTTTTGTGAGTTCCTGTATGGTATTCAGGGCAGATGTCGTTAAACCGTTCTTTCTTTCACTGGAATTTTCTGGACAACCCGGAACCTTGCCGCCGAAGGCTAACCGGTATTGTTCATTGTATTTCAAGCTGCCCCGGTTTTGCGGTTTCGTAAGGTTGCTGGAGAATTTTGAGACGTTTTTTCTTATTCTGGCGCGCCGATCTGCGGTTCGCCAACCGGTTCGTGATTTCTCTTGCGGAAAACAGATGATGCTTAAGCGGAGAATCGCTTCTTTACTAATTTGTATGCTCGAAGTTACTTCCTGTGCGCGGAGCATGAATACCAGCCTCCAGCGTATATTTTACATCTGTCAATTTAATGAATACACATATTAATATGTCGAGTCAAGATAATAAAACAGAATTCTGTGTGCGCCTCTCTGCTGCCCGTAGAAAATCTGGTTATACTCAGTCTGAGATTTCAAAATTACTGGGTGTGTCAGTAAATGCCTATCAAAACTGGGAGCGTTGCATACATGACCCTCAGGTTTCAATGGCCTTGAAAATCGCCGCTGTTACGGGCGTCAGCCCGGCTTGGCTTCTGGCCGGCCAGGGTGATATTTCCGATAACCCGGAAAACTTTCTGGAGCCTGTTTCTGATGTAAAAGTTCCCATGGTGCCAGTTTTTGAAAGTATGGCGGCCATTTCCGACCCGTCCGCGCTGGGGGGGCGGATTCTTTACTATCTGCCGCGCCCGCACGGAATAGACGTTGCGCCTCTTTATGGTTTCGAAGTCGTCGGGGACTGCATGTATCCGGCCTACAAACCCGGCGACGTTGTGTTTGCAATGCCGGAATCCATCAACAATATCCGTAGCGGGGAAGACGTGGTCGCTCTCCTTGAGTGGAACGAATTTACGCTGAAACGCTGGAACCCGATATCCGAAGAGCGTATTGAGCTTATTTCGCTGAACCGCACTTACAGACCGCTGGAAATTCAGCGTTCGGCGGTGCGCAGCGTGGCGCGGGTTGTAGCGCTGCAATGGGCGGACGCCGTTCGGCGTTGCATGGTGGAACCCGGCGAAGTGGAGGAGTGAATTTTCTGTTCCGGCAGGAAGTGGTTGATTTTATTCAGAAATATGGGAAGGCGGATGAATGCTCATCCGCCTTTGACGTTTCATTCGGTTTTCAATCAGATCGTGAACTTTCCATTTTCGTAAACGGTCTGACCGTCCAGCTGCCAGCGTCCGCCGTCGCGCAAGTCTTTTATAAGGTCCCAGTGCAGAGCGCTCATATTTTTGCCGCCGGTTTCTGGAATGGAGCGCCCGACAGCCATGTGCATGCTGCCGCCGATTTTTTCATCGAAAAGTATCGACTTTGTGGGGCTGGTGATGTTGAAGTTGGTGCCGATGGCGATTTCGCCCAGAAAGCGCGAATTGGCGTCGGTGTCCAGAAGTTTGAGCAGATAATCTTCGCCTTTTTCGGCGCCGGCTTCCGTAACGCGTCCGTCTTTCAGGGTCAGGCGCACGCCCTTTACTTCGACACCGCGATAGAAAGCCGGGTAATCGAAGTAGATGCGACCGTTAGCCGAGTCTTCGACGGGGCTGGTGAAAATTTCGCCGTCCGGCATGTTGTACTTTCCGCTGCAGTTGACCCAGCTGCGTCCGGCTACACTCATGCGCAGATCGGTTTCAGGCCCGGTAATGTGCAACTCGCGGCTGCCGTTGAAGCGCTGCACGATTTTTTCCTGCTCGGCGTGTACGGCGCGCCAGAATGCAGTGGGATCGTTTTCGTTGCAGCCGCAGGCTTTGAATACGAAGTCGGAATATTCCGTAAGGCTCATTTCGGCGTCGGAAGCCATGGCTGAAACCGGATAAGGTGCAATGGTCCATTTGAAGCTGCCTTCTTTTTCGCGCCGGTCGAAGATTTCGTATATGGGAGCGCGGCCCCTGCCGTGACGGGCTATTTTCTGCGGATCGACGCGGCTGAGTTCGCGCGAATTGGCATTGCACATAATGGACACCAGGGCATCGACCGTCTCGAAGATTTTCAATTCCACCGGGCTGACGGCGTCCAGCAGATTGTCGCGGGCGTTTCTGAAAAACAGATACTGGCCGTCTTCGACCCGCAGCAGCGTCAGCAGCCAGGCTCCGCGTGCCGCACAGCCTGCTGACAGCTCCTGCACCAGTTCTTCTGCGCCTGCCGTGGTGCTTACGACGACCGTCTGGCCTTCTTTGATTTCGATGCTGTAATCGAGAATGAGATCGGAAAGTCTTTTTACTCTGAGGTCCATCTGCATCTCCGTTTTCAGTTTTTTGTTGTCGCACGGAATATTCAGTCAGACGCCATATTATGACGGAGTCTGCGGAAAGTCCAGGCGTTGCGAATCTGTGTTTCTATCGGAGTGAACGTTAATTTTACCTGTGAGCGGGATGAAAGCAGTGGTAAATTGTGACGGGTTGGAATAATTCGAGGTCTTACATGTTCTATCTGATTCCGGCGATTCTGTTTTCAAGCGCCATAGGAGTTGTTTTCAAGCTGGCCGAAAAGCGTGTCGAGTCACGCATCAATATGCTGCTGGCCAACTATGTTGTGGCGGTGCTGATTTCCGGTCTGATGTGGCTGAGCTCCGGCTCATCTGCGACAGTCTCAGTGGTCAGCTTTGTTCTTGCGTTCATCACTGGACTCATATTCGCCGGTAATTTCTTCATCATGCTGGCGGCAGTACGTGCTCGCGGTGTGGCGCTGCCGGTTATTCTGATGCGGCTGTCGGCGGTGGTGCCGGTGGGGGCGTCCATACTGTTCTTTGCCGAACGCCCGGATTTGCCGCAATATCTGGGCCTGGCCGGAGCAATTGCGGCTGCGGCGCTGCTGAGCGTAAGTGTAAAAGGCGGCGAATTGCAGCGTTCGGGCGCAAAAGCCGGATGGAGTCTCATTCCTGCCTCTCTGGGT
>JAKQSH010000215.1 GCA_029570245.1 Deltaproteobacteria bacterium
ATAGAAAACCGCACCGGTCTTGTCATCAACGTGCGCGGAAACGAACTGCATATCAGCGGCGGCGAATCGAAGGTCAGGCTGGTCATCGAACTGCTTTATCAGCTTTACGAACTTGTGCGCCGCCGTTACCCGCTGTCCGCCGCCGACATCTCCCAGGCTCTGGGTGTTCTCGAACACGACCCTCATGCCAGCGTCAGCGATATGTTTCAGGAAAGAGTGCTGCTGACATCCAGCAAAAAAATGATTGCGCCGCGTTCGGCCAATCAGCGCATTTATGTCGAAGCGATACGCGCCAACGACATGGTTTTCGGCATCGGTCCGGCAGGAACCGGAAAAACATATCTGGCTATGGCTATGGCAGTTAAGGCGCTTTTGAGTCGCGACGTGCGTCGCATAATGCTTACGCGCCCGGCGGTGGAAGCCGGTGAAAAGCTTGGCTTTCTGCCGGGCGACATCGCCGAGAAAGTCAATCCGTATCTGCGTCCGTTGTACGACGCGCTGTACGATATGGTGGGCTTCGAGAAGGCCAACAGCATGATCGAACAGGGCGTGGTTGAAGTGGCTCCCATTGCATTCATGCGCGGGCGCACACTGAACGACGCTTTCGTAATTCTGGACGAGGCTCAGAATGTTACGCCCGAACAGATGAAAATGTTTCTTACGCGTCTGGGCTTCGGTTCGAAGGCGGTAATCACCGGAGACGTGACACAGATTGATCTGCCGGAAGGCTCGAAATCGGGGTTGGTGCAGGCCCGCGAACTGCTTAGCGGAATCGAAGGCATTGCATTTACGTTTTTCACCAGAGTTGACGTTGTAAGACATCCCCTGGTGCAGAAAATAATCGACGCATACGACGGAGCATCAAATGGCCGGTAAAACACCTGAAAAGGATGCGCAAAAGATCGGAACCGGCTCGTGGAAAACCAGCTCCAGCGTCTGGAAGAGCACCACTGCCATAATAATGAAAAAGCGCAACACTCCACAGATCGGCGTGCAGTCGCAGAAGCCGAAAGAGCGTATGTTCACCTGGAGCAATTTTGACATTCGCGCTTTCCGCTGGATAACACTGCTGATTATCTGTGTCGTGTCGGGCGTGCTCCTTACTCCGGGTTTTACAATCAGGTCTTCCAGCTACGACGACAGCTGGCTGGGAAAAGTTTCCGCCAAAGACATTCGCGCCGCTGCGGACTACAACATAGAAGACCGCGACACCACCGAAAAGAAACGCAGCGAGGCCATGGAAACCGTCAATCCCATATACGAATATTATATCGAACAGGGATTGCAGACCGAAGAGCGCATTGACCGGGCCTTTATGACTGTTCGCCAGATTATGGAGAAATTCATTCTCGACAGTTTTATCGTCAATCCGTCGGACCAGGTGCGGAAAGATTACAATCTGGTGAAAGGCAAAACCAGCAGGCTTAAAATCGGCAACACGCGTCTCGAAGTGCCGAGCCTGTCCGGCGACCCGGAACGATACGATGTCGAAATGACGCAGATAAGTCTTGAGCTTTCCAGAAACTTCGACAGTTATTTCATAGTCATTTCACAGAACGACGGACTTTATCAGGGTCTGCGCGAAAAAGTCATGGAAGCTCGCGCAGAGTTCAATCGTCTTTTACAGGCAGTTATTCCAGAAGACGAATATCTTGAACTTTTTGCTTTTCAGTTCTCGGAAGAAATCAAAATCGCGCTCAAGCGCATTGTTCACGACGTAAGCGCCAACAAAATCGTAAAAGACCGCGAATTGCTGGAAAAGGGCGCGAAAAATGAAATAACCATCCGAATCATTAAAGGCGACACTGTCGATCCCAACCCGGCGGAATATACGCTTTACGATCTTTCTTCCATTTTGGACACCAACGACCTGAACACATCCATATGGCGTTACACCACCGTATTCTCCGAGTTGGGCGCCCGTCAGCGCAAGCTTCTGCAATCCATCTCGGCCCGCGTGCTCCAGCCCAATCTGGTTCACAACCGCTCGCTTACCAGCGAACGTCTGGCGCAGGCTGCAGGAAGTGTCAAGACGGTAGTAATTCCGGTCAAGAAGGGTGAAATAATCATCCGCGACGGCGAGCGTTTTGAGAAACGCCATCTGACGATTCTGGAAGGCATCGAGCGCGAACTGTCATCTACAAATCCGCTGCTGGTTTTTCTGGGCTATTTCCTTGTTTGCGGGATTATGATTATCGCTTTGTATTCCTTCGCCAGAAAGAATGTCCGCAAATTCAACCCCAGCACAAAAGACCTTATTCTGATCGGAATTCTAACCCTTCTGTTCCTGCTGGGCGTCAAGTCGCTGGGCGCCATCGGAAACGCCCTGGCTTCGCATTTTCCTGTGATACCAATAAACGCTTATTACTACATGTTCCCGGTGTCTGTTGGGGCGGCGCTGATTCGCGTGGTGCTTAATTCCGAGACGGCGATTTTCTACGCCATTTTCATTTCGTTCCTTTTTGCTGTTTTTTCAACCGATCCGGTGCAGATGAGCGTTTACGCCACCATTACCGGGGTTGTTGCCGCCGACTCGGTCGGTCAGTGCAAAACCAGGGCTGTCATTTTCTTCGCCGGTCTGCGTACGGCGCTGGCGGCTATGCTGCTGGTGCTGCTTTTCCACTTCATTTCCGGCGAATTCGAAGTCCTCAATATGCTGGTTATCACTCTTGCCGCCGGATTTTCCGGCATACTCATGTCGGTCATCCTGCTGGGACTGGCGCCGGTTGTGGAATTCGTCTTCGACTACACCACCAACATCAAGCTGCTTGAGCTGGGCAATCTTAATCATCCGCTGCTTAAGCGCCTTATTGTGGAAGCGCCGGGAACTTACCACCACTCAATTATCGTCGGTTCTCTGGTTGAATCCGCCGCCGAATACATTCACGCCAATCCGCTGCTGGCGCGTGTGGCCGCTTATTATCACGACATCGGCAAGATGAAGAACTCAATCTATTTCGGCGAAAATCAGTCCGGCGACGACAATCCGCATGACAGGCTTTCACCTAACATGAGCGTTCTGATACTGCTTTCTCATGTAAAAGAAGGTCGTGAACTGGCCCAGCAGCATAATCTGGGTTCAGCGCTGACAAACATCATCGAACAGCATCACGGAACCTCGCTGATACGTTATTTCTGGCTGCGTGCCCAGGAAATGAAGGAGCGTGGCGAAAACGTCAACGACAACGAGGCCGATTACAGATATCCGGGACCCAAGCCGCAGACCCGCGAAGCCGGTCTGGTTATGCTGGCCGATTCGGTGGAAGCCGCCACGCGCAGTCTTCAGAAACCCACGCCGGAGCGCATCCAGGGCATGGTGCAGCGTGTGATAAACATGATTTTCCGCGACGGACAGTTGAATGAATGCGAAATAACGCTGAAAGACCTGCATATGATCGCCCGCGCCTTCACGCAGACCCTGGTGGCGTTGTATCACAACCGTCCGGTGTATCCGGGACAGAGAGAGGACAGATCATCCAATGGAAGTGCAGCTGCTCAACAGGCAAAGAAAACTCAGGCTGGATTCGGCGCAATGGAAGCTGAAGACGACGAAGATATTAAGCGCCTTGGGTCTGAATGATGCCGAACTTTCGGTAATATTTGTTTCCGACAAGCGCATCCGTTCTTACAACCGTGATTATCGCTTCATCGACAAAGCAACCGACGTGCTTTCTTTCGCGGCTCGTGAAGGTGAAGGCCCGGATTGCGGCGACGAACTGGGCGATGTCTTCATATCCACCGAAACCGCAATGAGACAGTCAGTAGAATATGGCGTGACGCTTGAGGAGGAAATCACTCGATTGCTGATTCACGGCGTACTGCATCTGGCCGGTTACGATCATATGCAGCCTGAAGATGCCCGTCGCATGAAGGCGCTCGAAAAAAAGCTGCTCAAACAGGTTTCGGACTGATTCGAAAAACGCTGCGACATGAAGAAGTACATTCTGGACATATTGCTGGTCGTTCTTTCCGGCGTGCTGCTGCAGCTGGCGCATCCTGCCATGCTTCCGATAGTAACCGCCAAGGTCGGTTACATAATGAACAGTGGTCTTCAGGAATTTCTGGCTCTGGTCGGGCTGACGCCGTTTCTGTTCGTTGCTCGCAGGTATGAAGGCTGGAAGCTGTTCGGAATGTCTCTGCTGCTTATGATGGCGTATTTTGTGCCGGGTATCTGGTGGGTCAACGTCGCCATGATAGTATACGGCAATGTTGACTGGTATCTTTCGATAATGGCTGCAGTGCTTCTTTCTTTTATTGTGGCGGTTCAGATCGCAACGGGTATTTTTTCCGGCCTGTTCATTCACCGCAAACTGAAGATTCCGCTTGTTCTGACTCTTCCTGCCTGCTGGACGGCGCTTGAGCTGATGCGCAACTACTTTCTTTCGGGATTTCCCTGGTTGAATCTGGCATACAGTCAGTACCTGAACACCTATTTCATTCAGACCGCCGACATCTGGGGAATTTACGGCATAAACTTCATTCTTGTCATGGCAAATGTGGTGCTTTATGAACTGCTTCAGTGGGCCGTGTCGCGGCGTGATGCTTTTCCGTTGCGGCCAGTCGTTGCCCTGCTGCTGATTATGGTGTTCTCGTATTCATACGGTGCATTTCGCGTAAATGCCAACGATGAGGCCGAAGCCCGCGCAGACAGCATAAAAGTCGCCATGGTGCAGGGCAATATAGATCAGGACACCAAGAATTATTCGTATCTGTCTGTCATCAACATTATGAAGGTATACAACGAAATGACGCGCCGGATACCGGCGGAAGTAGACCTGGTGATATGGCCCGAAGCCGCCCCCCCGTACAATCTCGACCGACAGATGAAAAATCTCTTCAGGCTCTTCGAGCCGCTGGCCGACAGCATGCCGCGCAACATGCTCATGGGCGCCTCGACTTACGATTATGACGAGCAGGGGCGTCACTTTTTCAATTCCGCATACATGATAAACGGTAATTTTCAGGTCACGCAGATTTTCGACAAATCTCATCTTGTGCCTTTTGGAGAATATGTTCCTTTCCCCGAAATTCTACCGGTCGAAAAGCTCGTTCCGACCGTTGGGCGTTTTGTTCCGGGAATTCCGGGCGACGGTATGCATTTCGACGGAATACGCTGCGGCGTGCTGATCTGTTACGAAGGGCTCTTTCCGGAAATAAGCCGTCATTATGCCCGCGAGAATGTCGATTTTCTTGTCAATCTTACCAACGACGCCTGGTTCGGCCCTTCTTCCATGCCGTTTCAGCACCTGGCCCAGTACACTTTCCGCGCCATCGAAACGCGTAAGGCCGTGGTGCGCAGCACCAACACCGGAATAAGCGCCTTTTTCGATTCATCCGGGCGGATTGTAAAACATACGCATATATACAAACGCACCACTCTTTACGGCAAAGTACCGCTTCTGCATGAGCGTACAATATACAGTTACATCGGTGATGTCCCGGCTTTTGCCTGCCTGCTTTTCTGGGGTGTCGGGCTGATCGCCGCACGTCGCAGAAATGAAGCGAAAGCGAAAAAGTGAATCGTATTATGACAATAGTGGGGAATCGGCATGGTTAAAGGATGTGTAAATCAAGAGAGTAACAGCAGTCGCTGTACTTGCAGTTATCCGGGTTGCAGCCGTCATGGAATTTGTTGCGAATGTCTGGAGTATCACTGGTCGAAGCCTAAAAAGCAGCTTCCCGGCTGCCTTTTTCCACCGGAAGCGGAGGCCACCTATGACCGATCTCTGGAGAATTTCATAAAAGTCTGGTCCGAAAAACTGAAGAAGTGAAATTTTCTTCACGCCGTTCTTGTAAAATCAGAGCCGATTGCTGATAATTCGGAAATCGACAATCGGTTTTCTTGTACGCTGAGATTTTCTGGAGGAATCTATGAGAAAAACTTTAGTCCTTGTCGCGTTGGTCTTGTTTGTTCTGGTTTTCAGCGCCTGCGGCGGCGACGACTCGGACAAAGGGCAGATAGACGGCGACATCGACGGCGACAGCGATGCCGCTGAAAACACAGAAGATACCGAGGGTTCTGAAAACACTGAAAATTCTGAAGACGGCGGTGAAGCCGACGAGGAAGTCATTGATCCGGCCTGCCTGAATCAGCCGGAGATCACGGTTGATTCCAGCCGTCGCAAATTCGCGGTAAACCTTTTCCATTATAATATTCAATATGTGGCCGGAGGTCTTGAAGGTTATGGCCAGGGCACGATGGACGACCTTTTCGACTACGACGAACAGGAAACTGAAGACCTTATAATCACTATCGGTTTTGAACCGATTCTGAAAATATACGAAGAAAATCCGCAGTGGCACGTCACCTTCGAAATGCAGGGGCTTATGATCGAAGCCATCCGCGAGCGTCACCCGGAAATACTGGAGCGTCTGCGCACACTGGTGCATAACGGCACCGCAGAAGTCATCAGCTGGCACTTCTCCGACCAGCTTTTCCTGGCTTATCCGCGTCACAACATGGAATGGTCGATACGCATGAACGACCGCGAATGGATAAACGACTGCATTCCGCGCGGCGGCGGCGTTTTTACCCAGGAAGGTCAGTTCGGCGAAGGCATGATTCCGCTCATGCAGCGTGAGGACTGGGCGCTTGGTCCCTACAATTACGGACTTTACGCCAACAACACCTGGAACACCTTCGTCGGCAAAGATGTCCCGGCCAAACCATGGTACACCTGGCGCGACATGGACATTTTTATCGTCGGACGCGACGTTGACGACGCCGACAGCGGCATTCAGACCAAATGGACTTATTTCGACGACGGCGAGCTTCTGGCTGCAGGTTACGGCAACCCCTACCTGGGCGATCTGTTCAAAGTTTCGGAGGACAGCATCAATAAATTCAAAGAAGATATGCAGAAACTCGAAGAGGAGGGCTACGCTCATCTGACTGTGCGCGAGTATCAGGCGCATCTGGCCGCCATCGGAGTTGAAAAAGCTCAGTTGCCTGCCATTCTGGATGCCACCTGGCAGCCGCACGAGACCGGCGATTTCTTCCTGTGGATGGGCGAGCACGGCGGAACAGCGGCAGTGGAAGACGACAACAACGTGCTTACCACCAATTATGCCACACAAAATACAATACTTGCGGCAGAAAAAGCTCTGGCTTACCTCGAAACGCAGCAGGGCGCAGACGCGGAACTCGGCGCGAAGCTCGACGAAGCTAAACGCGAAATACTCAAAGCCGAAGTTTCCGATTCCACCGGCTGGCGTCCGTGGAAGGGCGAAATCGAATACTCGCTCGAACACGCCGCTGCTGCACAGGCCGCCGCCGATGCGGTCATAGATGGCGTAAAAGAAAAGCTAGGCTGGGAGCACATCCGCATTGAGCCGGCAACCGGCACTGTCAGCGCCGACATCATCGCCGCTGAGGCTCCAGATGAAATCGACGCTCAGCTTGAGCTGGAAATCGAAGCCGGAGACCGCCAGATTGAAGAAAAATGGTATTCTCACGGCGACGGAGTTTCGGAAGTTCGTATCAGTTTCGGCACGGCTACCGCTGAGAGCCAGAAGGGCATGACGCCTGTGACGGTGCGTTTCCCCTTCGAATCCGATCTTATCGAATATTCGCCTGCGCTGACCGAAGACGAAGTCGTTTCATATTCGCGCACATCCTTCCCGATGGAAAGCACGCATCTGCCGCTTTCCAACGGACTCATTAAGCTCTCGGCGGACAAATGGCTCATCAAGAACTGCTTCAGCGTGCATCTGGCTCCGATGGTGCCGTTCAACGTGGAATCTGCCGTTGGAATGAAACTGGCTTATATCGACAACACGCTGGCGGACGACAAAAACGACGAATGGTCGTTCTATGTGGTCGAAGGCGATCAGGCCAAAGCGCTTGAATGGGCCAACAGAATCAACACCTTTGCGGTTTATCAGAAATAAATATGGCTGCTTTGTCTGAAAATAAGAAAGACCGCGTTACCATACGCAAGAAAGACTCAGCCGACGATTCGATATTACCGGTTGTGCGTAAGTTTCTCTGGCTTGCCGCCATAGGAACTGTAGCCTGGTATACCACATCGCTGTGGGGTGTTCAGATGCGGGAACAGCTTGGCCGGTGGTGGTATTCGTTGATGGCGCTTATTGCGGGTTAGTTGCGTGAGCTTTTAGGCGTAATCGCTTGATTTTGCGCGCACGATTGGGTATGTTTGCAGAATCATTGTGAGTTTATTAACGGTTCAGGCAGGTCAAGGAGGAAACACGATGGCAGCTTTCAGCCTTATTCTTCAGACGGGGGAAAGCGAACCCAGGGAATTGTTCTTCGATAAGGAGGAAGTCACCATTGGCCGGCTTCCGAACGACGACATTTCGCTGAACAAAAGCAATGTCAGCAAGCAGCATGCCCGTATAGTCATGCGCGAAGGCAAGCATTTCATTATCGACCGCAAATCCACCAACGGAACATTCGTCAACGGCAAGCGCATCAGCGCCCCTGTGTCTCTAAAAACAGGCGACAAGATTTTCGTCGGCGATTATTCCATGACTTTTCTGCTGCCGGAAGCCAAAGGCGTCATTAAAGACAGTGCCGCGCCGGTTCCCCCGCCGCTTCCTGTAAAAGACGTAATCCGCGAAGCCGGTTTCGACATGGAAAAAGACCTCGGTCTTCTCGACGAAAAGCCGACACCGACTCCGCCGCCGCTGGCAAACTTCGACGAGCCTGAAGTCGCCCCCTTCGAACCGGAGGCGGATGCACAGAAAGACGAACTCTTCGAAGAAAATGAATTTTCAGCCGAAGATGAAGATGAAGACGAATGCGAGCTTTGCGATCACTGTGAGCAGGTCATCCACTGGCGCGGTGAAATCTATGAAGAAGCGCTGGCCATGGAAGAATTCGGCGATTACGATCATTTCATCGAATATCATCTCGACGACGACGAATTTTCGGAGAAGATTTCGGCGAAGCTTTCGGAACTGGTGGACAAAATCGTTCCGGCGGATATTCCGGTCGATCTTAAACAGCGCATCCACGAAATAGTGCTGGAAGAACTGCTCGGTTACGGTGCGCTTGAACAGTATCTATTCGACGACGATGTCGATGAAATCAGCGTCAACGGACCGGGCCAGATCATCATTCACGAGAACGGCGACAAGGAAATTGTTGCAGATCAGTTCTCGTCCGAACGTGCTCTTTTCAACATTCTCGCCCGCCTGGTGGCGTCCGCCGGTATTCCTTTCGACGGCGCCGAACCCATGATCGACCTGAAACTGCCCGAAGGCTATTCCATCAGCGCGGTGATGTTCCCCTATTCGGCATACGGCACCAGCCTGCACATCGTAAAGCCTTCGCAGATCGACACAAATCCGCATGCCATGACCGAAGCGGCCTGCCTTAACGAAGAAATGTCGAAGCTCCTCGAAGAAGCCGTTATTAACAATAAAAACATAATGGTTGTCGCCTCCGACGAGCGCGACAGTCTGACGGCTCTTTCGATGCTGAGCCATTTCATCCCGGACAATGACCGTCTGCTGTTGCTTGACACCGGTGCGGATGTCGCCATTGACAAACCCGATACTGTTGTGCTTGACAGCACCGTGTCGCAGATGCTCGAAAACGAATGTGGACCGAGTGCCGGGGAAATGATCCGTCAGGCCTACAAACTGCGCCCAAGACGCCTG
>JAKQSH010000223.1 GCA_029570245.1 Deltaproteobacteria bacterium
ACTGACAACTCCCGTAAAACGACGCAGACCTTACCCCCAGGGAAAGGATGCGTTTGGCAATCCCCTATGTTATTCGCACTGTATTTTCGTCTGGAACCGCTTTTCCTTTGCTTTCTATTATTATCCCAATTTGTTCGCAAAGGATGCCCGCTGGCGGCAAAATAAAACCACCAATACAAACATTATTCTTAATAAAAAACATTTTGTCAATCAATGACACTCAGAGACATTTGTGCCGTTTCATAATCAATTGATTTGTAGAGGTAAAAACGCGAATGGCGTTTCGTGTTATGCGTTCCGCAGGGGTGCGGAGGTGTCGGAATTCTGTCAGTGCATAAAGCAGCGTCGCCAGAACGGACGGAAAAGAATTGTGCCGATCACCGCCCGTCCTGCAAGAAAAGCCGTCGAAAACAGGAAGGAATACATTATCGCCTGTTCAGCCTGGCCGGCTCCTCCTACTTTTACGAATAGGAACCATGCTATAAGCTGCGGTCCGCCGTAGCCGCCGACTCCTATCGGCATGAATATCGACATGACAACCAGCGGAATTGCGATCAGCGCCAGCGCTGGGGCTGGGGTCATTCCAACCGCGCGCACTGCGGCGTAGTTCGCGATAATAAAGGACGCCCACAGGAACAGACGGATAACGTAAACACTGGCGTAATCAGGAATACCGGCCAGAGAAAAAGCTTTAATAAAACCTCTTTTCCCTGATGCCCATCCGCCATCGGGTGAGGATGTGTCGCTAATTCCGGCCATGCGTTTTCCCATGCCGCTTCTCCAGAAAATGATGTTTCCGGTAAACAGCAGCCAGAAAACGGCGCACAGCAACACCCATGTAAGACCGATGTCTGGAATAAGCGTCTCGAAGAAAACGTTGTAAATAACCGCCGGAGTGATGAAGCTCAGAATAGCGGCGAGATCAACCACAAAAGTCCATACATTTGAACTGATTGTATGGCTTATGGGAACTTTTTTTACTCTGAGCATGTAAAGCGGAAAAAGAATCTCCGCCAGCGGCGCCAGTCCGATCTGGACCAGATACGGGCCGCCGCGCACCATCATCAGTTCGCGCCATGACATGCCGGGTACGTTGAAGCGCCGGTAGGCAGTGCCGAAGCTGAAGACATCCGCCAGAAAGAAAGCCAGAACATTCAGCAGCATAAAAGGCAGAAAAATGCTCAGGTCAACGCTGTGCAGCAGTTTAAGCAGATCGCCTGCACCGATTTTGTGCGTATATTCGACGCTGACGCTCGCACCGGAAATTATCTTTCCTGCCGGGTTGCGGGAGATCGAAACATAATTGCCGTCTGTACGATAAAAATAATCCGGCTTGCCGTTACAGTCTGTGGAATTTTCCTCTGCACCGCAGTAAATCGTTGTTCCGTCGGTGTTTTTCAACTGCACTGTTTCCGGCAGGATTCTTTCGTGTGAAAGCTTCAACCAGCCGTTTTCAAGAATGTGGCGTTCATCAACAACGCTGGCCTTCATGCCTGTAAAAACCCAGACCAGAATGCCGATGGCAAAAACATAAGGCAGAAGTTGCTGAAACAGTGAAGGCTTTTTCAGGCCGTCGCTGCCGTCGGAAATTGATTTCATCGTTTACTCCGATTATTTACGCCGTCCAATGTCGCGTTATTTGCTTTCCCATATTTCCGGTGTCAGCGAGTCGAAGTTGAAATATTCTATGCAGTAAGGCACTATTTTTATCACGCAAAGATCGGGATCATCCGGGCCTTTGAAAAAGCTGCCGAATTCTTCACGCCAGACATCGTGTCTGGATTGTTCGTCGTCGAGAATTTCGGCTGTCGCCTGATATTGAATAAATGGCGACGGCGTATTGATGTCGTTAACTCCCGCCGTGATATGAACTTCTCGTCTGGCCTTGATCTGCGCTACCTTGCGCGAAGATTTCGAAGTCGCCACTTTAAGAGTCAGGCAGTCGCACACTTTGGGCGAAACGTAACGCACCCACGGGCGGCCATCGGTTGTAATTGTCGCAAGTGTGACGAAGGGTGAGTTTTTCAGCACATCGAGGATTCTGTTTTTCAGTTCGTCCATATTTTTAGTGTCTTTCGGTTATGTTGTATTGATTTGAATTAACAATGATTCATTTTATTCCACGCCGTTCAGCTGGTTTACCGCTTCAAAAACATCTCCGATGGAGTAATGATTCACGGTAATGAAGTTCGGCATCCTGCCAGTTTCTTCAAGGCAGGACGAGGCTCGTTCATAAAGAAAAGGATTTGCATTTGCCTGCGCCGATAGTTCTTCTGTCGGGAGATCGAAGTTGCCATATAGGAAATGATTGAGAATGAACACATCGTTTTCCTGTGAACCGTTATTGATGCTGCAGTCGAATCCTTCCAGTTCCGTCACATGCCAGGGCGTTTCCCAGCAGTACCGCCACTCTTCGAGATACCAGTCGGGGGCGCCTGCATCCCATGGTGACGTGAAAACCACCATTTTATGATTTGCGTTTATCATCTCTTCAAGCGTCGGCCATTCGGTCTGCTCCGGGGCCGGCGCATATACATAATCTATCAGACCGGACTCTTCAAAAACCGTTTCTGCTTCGATCGGTGAAATGTAGCTTTCGAATATGATTGTCAGTATCTCGTTCGGGTTTGAATCGAGGAAATCTTTCATTTCGCTCAGAGCTTCGACCATGAGTTTTTTTCCGTAGCGGCAGTCGCCGTGACACAGCCATGGTTGCCCCTCATAAATGTAAGTATCCAGCATGAAGCCGCGAACGCCGTCGGTCAGCTGTGTCTGAATGTTGTGCACCTGGTTCGGAGCTATCCAGCCGTCGTCGGTGTTGCTCATCGAATTGTGCGTGGTGACGTATGCAACTTCATTGAAACGCCTTGCGCAAAGCTCTTCAAAGCCGTTGCAACGCATTGTTACTTCTTCAAGATCATCTTCGCCGTTTTCTTCCGAATCTTCGGTTTCGACTTCCGTTTCCGTCTCGGATTCTTCAGTTTCTTCCGATAAATCTTCTTCCTGCTCTTCGTTTGTTGTTTCGCTGTCTCCATCTGAGTTGTCCGATTCCGATTCATCCGCATCGCCTTCAACATCCGACTCCTGGGTGACATCAGAGTCTCCGCCCGTATCAGACGACGCTTCATCACCGGAACCGCAGGCAGAAATGAGAAAAAGCAGAATGACGAGCGGAACGCTCAGCAGAAGTACCGACATTTGATGTGCATCGACAGCGTATTCTTTATTCATATTCGTGACCAAGCGCCATTCCGCCGCTCATGTAAAAGTGGTCGATATCCAGTGCGAAACGGCTTATTTCTTCAAGCGTACCGTCTTCATTTACTTTCATCAGTGCCGGGCCGTCGTATGGAGCTGTCAGCAGATGACCGGCCAGCGGGCCTTTTCGAATCGGGATGATCTGATCCACCAGGTCCTGACCGCTCTGGCTGGCGACGAATTCCATGGTTCCGCCGGAAACATCGAAGATGTGTATGCGGTTGCTCTCTACCGAACCTATGTAAAGATACTCATTGTTGTCCGAAAAGGCATAACCGCTGGGCGTTCCAACTTCGTCACTGTCCAGAAATGCGATTTCGTTGTCGCTGTACGAGAACAGTTTGACCACGCCGACTTCCGGGTCCCATAGCGCATCGTTTCCTCCTGCAAGCATGCTTCCGTCCGGCGAGAATCCCGGCCAAGCGCTCATCGGGTTTGCATTTTCCGTAGCGTCGCCCCACAGGTCGAAATATTCAATAAGGCTCGGAAAACCTGAAATGTCGGCAAGTGCCATGTCGTCGGTGTATTTGTCGTCGCCGCTGTCCATGGGAGTAACTCCGAAGATGGCTGCTTTCGGTTCGTCGGGGTGAATCGCAAAACCGGATGGCGCGGAGAATGCCAGCAGGTCGGTGTCGATTGTCGGTGGATTGGTGCTCATATCCAGAATTGTCAATCCTCCGCCGTTGCTGATGTGATTTCCATCCATCAACAGAACCCGGTTGTAATCCAATGCTTCTATCTGCTGGAAATATCCTTCGGTTTCAATTTCCCAGGCGAATTGCGCTTCTCCGTCGCGGATATCGAAGGCGGTAATCCAGCCGCTGTCCTGGGCGACTATCAGGCGATTTCCGTTGGGCGTGAAAGTTGCCGCACGCGGGAAGTCGTGCACTTCAAGTTTTTCAGTCTCTTCGGTCCACTCTCCGGTTTCCGAAAGGTGCAGCAGGCTGATTTCGTGTCCGACAAAATCGCCTGTATTCAGGTTGTAAAGAATGGCCACCATGTAGCCGTCGATTCCAGAAGGTTCAGGTTCTGTGCTGCTGTCGTTTTCCGCGTTTTCTTCGTCGCCGTCACTTTCCTGGTTTTCGCTTTCTTCACTGTCTTCCTGATCTTCCGTCGCATCGCCGTCTGTTTCAGAATCTTCGGGATCGCCGTCGCTGTTTTTATCGCCGTCGATTTCGCCTTCTTCTGAATTATCGGAGTCGCCGTCTGAAATATCGTCTCCGTCCGGCATGCTTTCGATGTCTCCATCACTGTTTTCCGAGTAATCACCGTCAGCGTTGCTGTCTCCAGAATCTCCGTCGCCGCAGGCGCTTATCAGAACCATCAGAAGTGCCGAAAGCATTGTAATGAGGATCATCAATTCACGTTTCATTGTCGATTCTCCGCAGAATTCCGGTGAAATATTCAACATTGTTATCAATATATTTATATCTTATCAGAACAGGAGGCAAATGATTATGTGCAATAAAGAATTTTCATTCTGCCGTTTCGGCGCGTATATATTTTCTACAGGTGAAGTGTATTTCAGGGGCCAATGTTCAGATGTTCACAGTCGCGTCACGGGAAATTTACGAAGAAGAGATAAAAAGGAGTCGCTTTATCGCCAGGGCGGCGCGGGCAGAAACACCCGAAGAAGCCATGCGGATTATCTCGGAATGGTCTGAAGCCGACGCGAATCATAATTGCTGGGCGTACAGAATCGGAGATGTTTACCGTTTTTCCGACGATGGCGAACCGGGCGGGACGGCAGGCCGACCGATACTGGCGGCGATTCAGGGAAAGGGACTGGATCATGTCGTTGTGGTTGTGACGCGCTATTTCGGCGGAATCAAGCTGGGCGCCGGCGGGTTGGTCCGGGCATACGGAGGAACCGCTTCAAAGTGTCTTGACAGGGCTGAAAAACTAGAAGTTAAACCTGTCGTTCGTATTGAAATTAAAATTCCGTTCAATTTAAAAGGGCGGATATACAGGATTCTGCAGGATTTCAAGTGCTTGAATCTGCATGAAGATTCCGACGAGGCGTCGCTTCTTCTGTCGTTTGAAATTGAAGCGGAATTTTCTGAAGATATTCGGCTGCGGGTTCGCGACGCCAGCAGCGGAGATGCTGGCATTAAAATGGAAAGCATTGGGTGAAGAGTCATTATTCTATAGACTTTATTGACTTGAAGCCTCTCTGGGGTTTATTTTTATTACATCTTAATTATCAACATTGGCAAAGGAGTTTATTATGGCAGTCAAGTTCAGTGCTTCC
Source organism: Deltaproteobacteria bacterium (assembly GCA_029570245.1). Lineage (GTDB taxonomy): Bacteria > Myxococcota_A > SURF-8 > SURF-8 > SURF-8 > JAKQSH01. The sequence goes on from JAKQSH010000223.1 coordinate 5,510, forward strand.
GGTAAAGTTAATCTCGATATCGACACTCTTTTCGCAAAAATGACCAATCCTCGCATTCAGGAAAAAATGGCTTTTGAATTCGGCTCTCTTAAAGCCGAATGTTCGGCCAGCGAAACTCCAGACGGCAAGGTCGTTGTTGAACTCTATACTGAAGACCCCGATAAGAAATCCGGTGGAATAAAAAAAGCAAAATTAAGTTTCAACTGGGACAGAACCAGCAAGGTCTGCAACTGGTCACGCTCCGACCTCGATATGGGGGATACTGTTCGCGTGGAAGGTGTCAGCCGTCTTACCGCCGCAGGCGTTGGCACGACCTCATACAGCGATGAAGGCGAGATCGACATTAAAATACCCATTATGGGTAATATGATAGCAAAGAAAATCGCCGAGGCAATGGAGCGCAAATTCCCGGAAAAATGCGAATTCTGGAGCACAAAAGCATAGTTATTCCAAGCTTTTCAGTATGAATTTGTATTGAATGCGGAGATAAGGACTTTCCGGTTCTTATCTCTGTGTTTTTTTTGTCGAGGCACTGAAAGATGTATTCTCGGTCGATGCCTGAACCGATGTGTAATTTCTCTTACTATTATTCTGGAGGGAAAATGTCGAATCGTCGTTGCCTGTCGCTGTTGCTGGTGTTGTGCCTGCTGCCCGAGCTGATTTCATGTGCGGCCAAATCCATCGACGATGGCCGGGCTGAGCAGATTCAGAAAGTCAGGATCGAAAAGCTGGATGATCTTCCAAGGCACATGTACAAAGTGCCTGACACTGCAGTAAAGCTTATGAATGATGAGGCGCAGTTCAGAGATTTTCTGACGAAGTTCGAAGCCGACCTGATTCTTGACCTCGAAAAATATGACATCACCGATAAGACCACCGTCAAGAATTTCTACGCTCTGCTCACTGCAACAGCGATGATAGAAGATCGTTACGACGACGCACTGAAATACATCCAGCTTCGGCGCGAAATGGAAGACAAACCCGATTTGAAGCTCACCACCGGAATTACAGCCTCTACCATTATTCGAGCCCGGCAGCAGAAAGAAATGGCGTTCGAAGAGGCGTTCCGTGCCGAATTGAAAGCCAGTCTGGAGAAATTGCCCTATAACACCGTTGCCAATGTCGTCAAGGAAATCAAAAGCGGTACGGAAATCATGTCGGAGAATCTGTTCATCGGAATCATTCTCGAAAAAGTTGAACCGGCCGCCAAATCCGGTGAAATATCGCGCGATCTGGCTGAAACATTAATTTATGTGAAAATGCAGATGAAAGATTATCTTCAGCTCAAAGACATTATAGTTGAGGAGTTCGCACGCTATATCGCCGCCAACGATGTTAAAAAGCCTGATATCTGGGCGAAGAGAGATTTCAGTCTGATGGATGAAAAACCGGAAAATCTCAAGCCCGTAAACATCGCGATATGGGACAGCGGCCTGGATGTCGCAGTGTTTAAAGACAATTTATGGAGGAATATCGCCGAAACTCCCGGCAACGACAAAGACGATGATCTGAACGGTTTTGTTGACGATGTGAACGGTATCGGATTCGATCTTCATTCCAACAAAATCAAAGATGTGATTTACGTTATGGATTGCGGCCCGGAAGAAGTGGAGCAGGGCAGGTTGTTTTTAAAAGGCTTTACCGATCTCAGCGCTAATCTCGATACCAGAGAAGCTTCTGAGCTGAAAAAACACCTTTCGTCTCTGCCTGCCGATAAAGTGAAGCCGTTCATCGAGTCCATAAGTCGCTATTCAATATACGTACATGGAACGCATGTCGGCGGAATAGCTGTCAACGGCAACCCGGCGGC
>JAKQSH010000242.1 GCA_029570245.1 Deltaproteobacteria bacterium
TCTGAGGCCAGTTCGGCGGCGGCGGCTTCATCTGCGGCGTATTCGATATTGAAGGCCGCCTTGCCGGAACGCACGAAGGGTTGCAGCAGATGGCATTCGTCATATTCACGGCACTGCTCGTTAAGCTCGAAATCGAAATAATCCACCAGTTCCGCTATCTGTTCCAGATCGTACTTCAGTCCCACCGCCAGCCCGCGCCGGTGCGCCTCGTTGGCAAGGTTGCGGTTGAAGGCCAGCTGGTCGCCGGCGTCGAAATCGAAGCCCGTGTCGTTGACGTACCCGTTCACGTTATCTGGATCGACGCCGTCGCAGCCCTTTTCTGCGGCCAGATCAAGACGGGACAGCATGACTCTCCAGACGTTTTCCGAGCGGATATCCAGCCAGTTTTCACCGTCCCAGCCGTCCAGCGGCAGGCCCAGACCTTCCGGCTCGAAATTCCCGTAATCCGGGCGCCAGTTCTCGGAAGACCCGGCAGAAAAATAGCAGATCACCGCCCGCCCGTCGGCTTTCAGGGCTGCTATGCTGTCGCTGTCGTTCTCGAAAAGGTCGATATCGTAAAGATCGACATCATACGAGGCGTTCAATTCGCCCGTAAGCTGAATCTGCCATGTGGTTTCCGGGCCGATATTCATCTGCCCGCCTTCTACTGGCGCGACATCCGCTTCAAGGCGCCAGTTCTCAGCGCCGCACGAACACACAAGGGCGGGACTCAGCAGCAGCAGAACATGCAATATAAAGGGTACGCTTACGGTTTTCGGCATCTGCTTTCCTTTCGAGCAGGCGAGCTAACATGGTAACGATTATATACCGCCTTGAGTTCAACGGCGATCTTTGCAGCGTTTTCTGTCCTGTCTTTGTGGATTGTTGTCCTGAAAATCAGGACTGAATATGCTTTATGAATTGAAAGTCGCAAAACTCCACCGATGGTCATGTTGATTTTATTGATAAATTCAGATTGTGAATTATGGCACAGCTCTTGCTACTGAAATGTTTGACTTTCGTGCTCTTGAAAATCTGCCTTTTTAATTTTTCAAAGAAAAAATGCGGGGAAGAAATGTGAACCGAAGAGTTTTCAGTCCATTGGCATGTCTATGTGAATTTTAAAGGCGCGTTGTGATCATTTTACAGGGAGGTTTTTATTATGAAGTGGACAATTCAGCGCAAATTATTGGTTATTCTGGTTCCGGCAAGCATTCTGGCGATTTTTGTAATGACTCTTCTGGCGTATATGCAGTCAAAAGAAAGCATTCTCAATATCGAAAAGGAGCGAACCTATCTGCTGGTTGAAAAAACCGTTCAGGATGTGAACATCTGGCTGTCGGAGCGTATGTCACAGGTGCAGCTGTATTCCGAGAATCCCCTGATCATAGCAGCGGCGCAGGGAGAAAAAATCGAAGAAGCACGCGCACTGCTGACGCACGACCATCAGAAATTTCCGTTCTATGAAGCCATGTTCATAGCCAATCCGCAGGGCCTGATACAGCTTGACTCCATAGGCGGCAAAGCCACCGGTATCGACATCAGCAGACTGCCGGAGTATGCCGTAAACGTCGCAAAAGCGCAGAGCGGCACGGTCTGGCGCGGCGAAGTCTTCAAATCGCCTGCAACCGGAAGACCGGTGGCGCTGATTACCGCCCCCATTTTCAGTCAGGGCCGCATGGTGGGAATCATGGGAATGCCGCTGGAAATTCTGTATATCGGCCAGAATTTCATAAAGGGCGTAAAAATCGGCCAGAGCGGCTATATGTACATTACCGATGCCAACGGCGTAATGCTGGCCCACCCCAAAGAGGATAACATTCTCAAGCTCAACCTCAACTCCCTGGACTTCGGCGCGGCGCTGTACAAGCTCAAGAACGGCACTCTGGCCTACACTTTCGACGGCAACCGCCGTGTCGCTCACTGCCGCACCAATGCCGAAACCGGCTGGCTCTTCGCCACCAGTACGCTGGAGGAAGAAATCCTGGCTCCGGTAAGCAGCATGGCCGTTTACCTGACGATTATCGGTGCGTTTGCGGTTGTTTTCATAGTAGTGCTGATTATTCTGGCGGCGCGCCGCTTTGTTTCTTCGCCTCTCAAGCACATCGTGGAGGCTGTGGACGAAATCAGCAGAGGAAATCTTTCAGTCGCTCTGGATCAGGACAGCAACGATGAAGTGGGCGATCTGGGGCGCAGCATGGAACGCATGATCTCAGCCGAAAAAGCCATGGCCGGCGCGGCGGAAGCCATTTCTAACGGCGACTTCAATGTCAGTGTCACGCCGCGTTCCAATGGGGATATTCTGGCTCATTCGCTGGTGCGTGTAATCGAAGCGGTGCGCGAACTTCAGAGCGATCTGAGCCGGATGATAGAAGGTCAGAAGGCGGGCGACCTCGACGCAAGATGCACTCCCGCCAAACTCAAAGGTTCCTATCGCGACCTTTCGCAGGGCATAAACGATTCTCTGGACGCCATCTCCATACCGGTAATGGAAGCCATCTCCATTATCGACAGTTTCGCCGCCGGCGATTTCAGCAAAGCCATGCGCGATCTGCCGGGCAAACAGATCATTCTTACCAATTCGCTCAACGGCATCCGCCGCAATCTGCTTTCGCTCATTGAAGACCTTGGAAGCCTGATCAGCTCTGCCGTCAAGGGCGAATTGAAGGTGCGCGGAGATGTTGCGAAATACAGGAATTCCTACGCCGAAATCGTGAAAGGCGTCAACAATATTCTGGATGCCGTGATCCGCCCCATCAATGAAGCTTCGGCCACGCTCGAAAAAATGGCCGTGCGTGACATGACAGCGCGCATGAACGGCGATTATCAGGGCGATTACGCCATTATCAAAGAGATGATAAACCGCACCGCCAGCACACTTGATGAAGCGTTGATTCAGGTCGCGCAGGCTTCCACTCAGGTGGCTTCTGCCTCCAACGAAATCGCATCCAGCAGTCAGCAGGTGGCCGAAGGCGCCAGCGAGCAGGCCAGCTCGCTTGAGGAGACCTCATCGGCGCTTGAAGAAGTGGCCAGCATGACCCGCCAGAACGCCGAAAATTCCCAGATGGCCAATTCCATGGTGTCAGAAGCCAAGCAGGCCGCCGATGTGAGCGACAGTTCGATGAAGGAAATGATCGCTTCCATGCAGCAGATTCGCAATGCTGCGGTTGGAACTTCTGCAATCATCAAAGACATCAACGAAATCGCCTTCCAGACCAACCTGCTGGCTCTGAACGCCGCAGTGGAAGCCGCCAGAGCCGGAGACGCCGGACGCGGATTTGCCGTGGTGGCCGAAGAAGTGCGCAATCTGGCTCTGCGTTCCAAAGAAGCCGCAAAGCGCACTGAAGAACTCATCCACGAATCGGTGGTGCTGGCCGAAAAGGGCGAGAGCCTGAGCGGCGAAGTTGGAAGCAAGCTGGGCGCAATCATCAAAACCGTCGGCAAGGTTTCCACCATCGTGGCCGAAATTTCAACCGCCAGCCAGGAACAGGCGCGCGGCATCGACCAGGTCAACATTGCAGTAAGCCAGATGGACAAGGTCACACAGCAGAACGCCGCCAACTCGGAGCAGTCGTCCAGTTCAGCGCAGGAACTGTCCAGCCAGGCACAGGAACTGGCTTCCCTGGTGGCGCAGTTTAAAACCAGTTCCGGGGCACAGTATGGTTCTCAGAAACTGCTTGCACCCAGGATCGGAAAGAGTGCCGCACAGACAGCCGGAAAATCGCGCGCCATGGCGAAATTCAGCGCTCCGGCTGGAATCAAGCTGACCCAGAGCGACATAGTCGATCTTGAGGACGATGAAGACTTCAAGGAGTTCTGAGCCAGTAATGCCGAATAAAAAGGCGACCTGAAAAGGTCGCCTTTTTTGTTGGAAACATATTTTGTTCAGGCCTGAAACGATTCGGCGTCGTGTTCGGCGCTGAGGTGATTTTCGCATTGCAGACGGTACTGCACCAGATCGTCAATGCTTACCAGAGGCAGATCGTGCAGTTCGGCGAAGGCCGCCAGTTCGGGCAGGCGCGCCATGCTGCCGTCGGGGTTGGTAAGCTCGCACAGTATTCCGGCGGGTTTAAGTCCGGCCAGGCGCATCAGATCGACTGTGGCTTCGGTATGACCGCGTCGTTCCAGCACCCCGCCGCAACGGGCTTTGAGTGGAAAAATGTGTCCGGGGCGGCGCAGGTCTTCGGGGACGGCGTCGTCGGCCACTGCGGCGCGGATGGTGGCGACGCGGTCGGCAGCCGAAACGCCGGAACTGACGCCGTGTACGCCGTCTATGGAAACCGTGTAAGCGGCGTGGTAGCCGTTCGAGGCGTTTTCGACCATCATGGACAACTGCAGGCGGCGGACGCGCTCTTCCGTCAGACACAGGCATACTATGCCGCTGCACTCGCGGATCATCAGCGCCATCTGCTCGATGGTGACGGATTCGGCGGGATAAATCAGGTCGCCTTCGTTTTCGCGCTCTTCATCGTCGGCCACCAGTACGCCTTTTCCGGCCCTCAGGGCGGCTATGGCTTTTTCAACGCGCTCGGACGGATTTCCGAAACGTGACAGTATGCTTGTGCTCATTGATACTCCTTTAACGCAAAAGTTGTTCAACGCCGGGATGAGGCGGGCGGTCTGTACGGGTCGTCTTTACGATTCGCAAGACCCTACGCGAAGAGTAATCCGCGTGAAATGCGCACCGCCTTATCCTCTTTTTTCCGGACTTTAACCGTCGGCTCCGGCTTTTGACCGAATCTGCTGACCCGTGTTCCGCAAACGGTCTTCACGGGCGCTGGCGGGCTCCCCGGTATGTAAACCGGGCTACCGCCGGTGGGGACTTTCACCCCGCCCTGAGAATAAGCAGCAGAAGCATACAATTTTTCTCCGCTTTGTCAATGGTAGAAGTTCGTCAGCTGAGCAGTCCCCGGTTTGTGGAAATACATCCGGCGTTTATCGTCTCCCCCTCTGCGGTTTTACGCAAGTTGTCATTCCCGCCAAGACTCGGAATCCGGATTCGGCTATTTGCAGATTTTTTATGCAAGTCGTCCTCGGTGCGTAATATCGCAGCGGGACTTTCTTTGCTTGTCCAAAGAAAGTCCCGCAAAGAAAGGACGGGACGCGCCTTGTTTTGCGCGCTGCCCCTGTCGGGTCACCGTTTGCGCCGTCGGACGTGCGCAAACTCGGACTGTTGCGCAGTCCTCGAATATGTGCGCCAGCTTTTTTATGTCGTCGCCGCACTGCGCGCAAAAGGGCGCGGAAGAATTCGGCGCGGTTTTACGGAGTAGCGGTTGTTCTGGTTTTAACGCTGCGCTCTGCCGCACAAGCGCGCGCGAAGCGCGCGCATTGGCATGAAATCGCAGGATGGAATGCTATGGAAAGCTGCGGATGTCTATTTCCAGCTTCCGTCATAAGCGGGTTCAGAACCTGTGACGGCTTCGCTGATAAGTCGCACCAGCAGATCATTGAGGTATTCGACTTCGTATTCTCCGATAGTCGGGGAAAGATGAGAGCCGCCGATACCGGAATCGTCGGTGAGAAACACGTAGGTTCCGTTGGTTGCGATATCCATGAAACGCATCAGAAATTCGGTGTTCTTATCGACGCCGGAAGAAACCACAGGGATAATTTGTATGCCGTTTTCAGCCGCTGCGGCAACACTGCTCTGAATGCTGGCCAGCACTTCCGATTCGTAATGCGGGGGCGCGTCGAGCACCAGAAAAACAATGCGGGCCGCTGCCGAGGCGCTCCAGTCGTGCTCATTGATTGCATTATAAAGCGCGCTGTGTACCGCTTCCGGGTAATCTCCGCCGCCGCCGGCGCTCCTGGCATTGAGCTGCTGCAGCGCCAGATTCAGATCGTCGGTGAAATTGTTGCTGCTCACAACGTACTCGTCGTCTTCGTCGCGATAGAAATTCACGCTGATGCGACTGGTGAAATCGCTGCCGATGTTGGCGCTGACACGTTCCATTACGTTGCGCAGTTCGGCCTGAAGATATGCCAGTTCGTCACCCATGGAGCCGGTCGTGTCGATACAGAACATCAGATCGAGTACTTTTTCGGTTTCTGCCGAGGCTGCGATTTCGATGTTTACGGGAGAACCGTCAAGCGGCAGCGCCACACTTTCGACCTGCACTTCCTCGCCCTTACTGACATTAAGAATCAGACTGGGTTGTTCTCGATTGTCGAAAAGTCCCACAAACAGTTCCGCGCGGCCTTTCGAATTGGTGCGGGCGCTGAAAATCGGAGCCTGTTCGGCGTTCAGCGCCGCAACCTGAGCATCTGCCACTGGAACTCCTTCGTTCCAGACATTAACGCTGACCCGCCTGAATGGATAGAATTTCCAGTAACCCGGCATCCCGCTCCATTCTTCCAGCTGCAGAAGATTCAACCAGAAATCCCAGTTCTCAAGATCGTTCCATTCGCCGGCGGTCAACTGACCGGCTTCTTTGGTGTCGCTTTCACTCTCACCGTCGCCGTCAGTTTCATACTCGCCTTCGCCGGATTTGCCCTCACCCTCACCTTCGCCTGCCTCACCATCGGCGGATTGATCGCCGTCTGGCGCCTCTATTTCGCCTTCGCCCTCGCCCTCACTTTCACCTTCGCCTTCACTCTCACCTTCGCCGGAATCGTTGGATTTTTCTTCAGAATCACCGGATGAACATGCCTGGACGAAACAGACAAGAATCAGAAGAATAAATATTTTGTTTAGAAACGGCTTCATAAATACTTCCTTGTGCCTTTTCCCAAAATACATCCCGTCCGCAACACAAAATACAACAGAAGTGTTGCAGCCCGGTCAGGATGTCGCAAACGCAAAACACCCTTATAACAATCTAATGATATCATAAAGCGGCTGTATTTTCCAGTTATTACGATGGCAGTTACTGCACATGCATCCGGGAAATGTTTAAACAGAAAAACATTTGTAAGCGAAGCCGCCTGTAAAAATGCCGAATTTGTATAAAGCCGGATAATCTGTTGAAATATTTTTGAAAAAATAATAAATCATGTTATAATTAAAGAATACCTGATGAGTGCGCAAAAATTCATAAATACTGCTTTTAAGAACGAGGGGAATAAAATGAGAAGACACTTTGGTTTTCCGAAATTGCTTATCTTGATTTGCTTGCTGTTTCTTGCTTTCAATGCCTGCGGCAACGATGGAGATAATGATACCGATGGGGATAGCAGCAATTCACCCGACGGCGACGATACACCCGACGGCGACGATACGTCCGATGGTGACGATACGCCCGATGGCGACGATACACCCGACGG
>JAKQSH010000077.1 GCA_029570245.1 Deltaproteobacteria bacterium
ATGACGAAGCACGAACGCAAAATATTCAGAATGCAGCGACGCGCTTCCTTTACGCTCATGGAGGTTCTGGTCGCAATAACCATACTGGGGATGATATCTTCGCTCATTTACAGTTCGTTCGCGCGCAGTCTGGAGATTCCGCCATACATCCGCGATATTCAGGAGCGTTACCACAAGGTGCGTATCGCCATGAACCGCATGGCCAGTGAAATTTCGATGGCGTACATGTCCAAACATGTCGATCCCAACACAGAAGAGTCACCGCGCTACATTTTCAGAGTCAAAAAGGACGACCCCGGCAGCCGCATCGACTTTACATCGCTGTCGCATTTCAAAATGTACGAGGATGTCAACGAGTCGGATCAGTGCGAAATCGGCTACTTCCTCATGCGCGATCCCCTTGACCGGGAAAAACTGAATCTGGTTCGCCGCGAACAGAAACGCATAGATCAGGAGCCGGGCTGGGGCGGCCCGATACAGGTACTGTGTGATGACGTGGTGGACTTTGAAGTCAAAATATGGGACTTCGACGAAGAAGAGTGGATGGAAGAGTGGGACACGACACAGGTTGAGCAGTTCGAGAAAATGCCCAGAATCATCAGTTTGAAGCTGACCATACTGGACGAAAACGGCAAGGAATTGCCGTTTTACACCAAAGCAAAAATTGTAATGGACACAGCGCTGGATTTGAACTCGATATGATGAAACGGAAAGAACAGGCTTGATAGACAGACGCGAAAACAACGACGCCCTTAAAGGGCAGCGCGGAGTGGCGCTGATAATGGTGCTGGTGGTCATAACCATCCTTACGGTGGTTACTGTCGAATTCCAGTACGAGTCGCGCGTTTATCTGCGTCTGGCCGGAAACGCCCGCGACGAAATGCGCGCTCATTATCTGGCAAATTCGGCGTTGGCTTTCACGCAATTGATTCTTTATTTCCAGACAACCGTCGATCAGATGATTGCAAAATTCTGGAAAAACAATCCGCCCAATATTCAGCTCTGGCAACTTATTCCCATCGACTCCGACCTGGCACGCGCCGTAGCCGGAGGCATGTTCTCCATGCAGGACCAGGAATCGCTGTTCGAAGACACAGCCATCGGAGGCATGAACGAAGAAAACAAGGAAGAGATCAACGAGCAGGCAGCCGGTCTTTCATTCGGAGAAGCCGAAGGATTCGGCAGTTTTGAAGGACATTTTCAGGCCACGGTTGAAGACGAGGAACGCAAAATAAATCTCAACATCCGCCCCGGAAACACAACCGAAAAAGAAGCATTCAAAAAAGCAATGCTGTCACTGATCGAACCGGTGCAGTACGACATCCTTTTCGAAAACCCCGACAAATACGGTCAGTATCACGACCGCAACGAAATAATCAACTCAATCATCGACTGGATAGACCCGGACAACATAATGGAAGGCTTCGATTCCGGCGATGAGGCCAGCCGCTATGAATACCTCGAAGAGCCCTACCCCAGCCGCAATCATTTCTTCGATACGCTGGATGAAGTGCAGCTGGTGTCCGGTATCGACGATCGTTTCTGGAATCTGTTTTCCGATTCGCTGACAATATATCGAACCAAGAAAATCAACGTCAACACCTGCAACCCGGAAGTCATGCGTTCGCTTCTGTACCAATACCTGGCAGAGCCGCTGCCGCAGGAAACGGAAATGACCGCAATCATCGACAAGATCATGGCGTTCCGTCTGGAATCCGGCGGCTTCTGGAACGAAGACGGCTTCATAAATTACATTACGCTGGGCCCGGACCTGGTGCTTGAAATAAAAGGCGACACCAGCGGCAAGCGGGCGTTGCGCAACGCTATTACGGTAAAGTCGGAGATATTCACGATCAAGGCGGAGGGCGACATCAACGGAGTCTATCGCCGCATAAAAGTCGTGATGAAAAAAGACGGTACTTTACTCTACTACCGGGAGGAGTAGGGATGGCACAGAAGATAGTTGGTCTGGACATAGGCAGTTACTCCATCAAGGCTGCAATACTCGAAACCAGCTTCAAGGGCTGGGAACTCGTGGGATTCGAAGCCATGCGGCGCAGCGCCGGCGAGTACGTTCAAGCAGAGAAAATGCTCAGCGACACACCTGTCAGCGATGAAGACGTAGAAGAACGCGACGCGTCCAGAGACGGAGAAGAGCCGGCTCAGGAACAGAGCAAAGAAGGCGATAGTGTAACGCAGGCAGAAGAAGCCCCCGAAATGGGCCACGAGTTACAGCTGTCCATCCAGAAAATGATTCAGCGCTACGGTGCGGACTGGGAAACGCTGTACACTGCATTCGACGGCGACAGAATTTCGCTGAAAATGCTGGAAGTGCCGTTTACCGACCGCCGCATTATCGACACCACGCTGCAACACACGCTTGAAGATTACATCCCGTTCTCGCTTGAAGGAAAAGTTACCGATTACGGCATTCTGGGACGAGAAGACGACAACACCCGCATTCTGGTGGGCATGCTCGACCGCAACTATATGGCATCTTACCTCGAAGCCTTCAAGGCTTCAGGTAAAGAACCGCGCGGCGTAACTCTTGACGGTGAAGCGCTGGCGCACCTTTTCGAGCAGCTCACACCCGAAAGCACAACCGGCGTTCAGGCGCTCATCGACATCGGACACCGCAAAACTACAATCTGCATTCTTCACAATCGCCGCATGGATTTCATCCGCACCATTCCAGTCGGCGGACAGAATCTTACCCGTGCACTGCGTGACGATCTGGGAGTTTCTTTCGATGAAGCAGAACGCATAAAGCATTATAAGGGTTTTCTGCCCAGCAAAGAACGTCAGCCGGAAAACGGTGAAGAATCGCGCATCAGCGGAATTCTCAACGATGCGGCTCAGGCTCTGCTGCACGAAATCAAACTGACATTCCAGGCGTATGTGGCCAAAACAAGACGCCGCGTAGAAATA
>JAKQSH010000291.1 GCA_029570245.1 Deltaproteobacteria bacterium
GAACCCGGAGACGACGGATTGTATACCATGCAGTTGAACGGGCGTCTCGAAAAAGACGAAGACATTGACGGAGAATCTTTCAGCGTTCACGTGGCACTGCAAACCACCGAAGGAGTTACCGGCGAATACATTCTGTGGGAATTCCGCGTGGGCGAAAGCGGTCTCGACGCAACAGCCGAAAAACTCATTACCGATGCCTGTAACAGTCTGGAACAATACTGCTCTGACGGCGATTACGTCTGGAGCCTGTACGGGGTTGACAGCGCCGCGAAATGCACTTCTGTTTATTCCTGCGCCTACCGCTTCTATCTTGACGATGATAATTGCCTTAACAATCTTGCCACCGGCTGCCGCTGCCTTGAATCGCTTGCAGATTCTGACGGTTGTACGCACTGTGACAATCTTTTTCAGAACATGCCCAGGGAATGTGAATTCCCAGCAGAATGTTTTGAGTAAAACACTGCCGGGGCGATAGAATAAGAATAAAAACGTTCACAATTACACTTTTGCGATTGCATTGGTATATTTGTAGATGTTATATTAATCTCGTTTTCCGGAACAAGGTCACTACGAACAAGGAGATGCCGATATGCGGTCTTTCGGAGGAAAAACCACAGTCGTTGCGGTTTGCCTGTTGTTTGCGGTTAACGCATTATTCTTCGCCTGCGGCGAAGGTGGCGATTACCTGGGCTATGCGCCATACAACGACACGGCATTATCTTGAGATTCCATGAGACAGGAGCTGCGTTTCTTCTCTCACGCAGCGCCTTTTCTCTCCTCCGGCGACCGTAAATATTCCGCGGTCGCCGGATTCTTTAGATTTTTACACCGAATGACTTGAAACGAAAATTTCAGGGATTATAATTCAAGTATAAGTTCATTAAATTCAGGGGGCAGAAGCATGACAAAGTCAGGCGCTACAGGCGTTTGGTTTATTTTTTTGACTTTAATTTCAATCGTTACGGTCTATTCGTGCGCTTCCGATGAAACTCAGAAGTCGCAGAACGGCGATGGCGACACACCGGAATACAGCCCCGGCGACCTTGATACAAGCGGAAATGGGGGAGATGATGATGCAGAGGCAGAATCATCCGAGCTTGTTATTGTGGACGGTGACGATGCTGAAAACACTGGCGAGAACCCGGAAACGGAAAGCGACGACACCGAATACACTGAGGCCGAAAGCGAATCAGCCGAAATTCCTGACGGTGATATCATTGAAAATGAGCCTGAAGAAGACTGGGATTACTCCGAGTTGCCTAATCCTTATGTCGCAGGTGAATATCAGATCGGAGTTTCTGCAATAGAAACCGAACAGAGCGGTGCGGCACTGCAATTCGACCTTTACGCACCGACCGCCATTCAGACCTATCCGCTGATAGTTTTCCAGCACGGGTTCACCATGGACGCCAGTTATTATTCGGACATGCTTACGCATCTGGCCAGCCACGGTTTTGTTGTCGTTGCACCTCAGATGTATAAGGCGTCCAGCCTGATCGGCCTTCCGAAAACGGCGGAAGAGGCCGCAAGCGCCGCCGAATTTTACGCATGGCTGCCGGAACATCTCGAATCCTTCGCCGGTGTCGATGTGGACTTTGAAAAAGTCGGGCTGGCCGGACACTCTCGCGGCGGCAAGGTGATATGGCTGGCGCTGGATGCCGACAGAAGCCTGGCTTCGGCAGTGGCCGGAGTCGATCCGGTGGACGGCACCGGCGGACCTTTCGGCGGCGAAGCGCGCGTCATCGACGGTCCCTTCGACTTTCCATTTCCGACATTAGTTCTGGGAAGCGGCCTGGGCGGGTCCTGCGCCCCGGAGGGCGACAATCACGTACAATTCTATGAAGCCAGCGCCGCGCCCGCATGGCATGTGGTTGTGAGCGATTACGGGCACAACGACTTTCTAAACGACAGTACACCCGGCTGCCTGGGCTGCGGCATATGCACAAACGGCCCCAATCGCGCTTCGATGCGAAGGGTGACAGCCGGAATGCTTGTCGCATTCTTCAAACACACTTTGACCGACGAACCGGATTGGGATATTCTGCTCCAGACCTCACAGGCAGCGCCTGTGAACGTGACGATTGAATGGAAATAAAACAGTCGGTGAAAGTTACAAATGAAAATTTCCGAACGGATAAGCGCCGTCATTCCCGCTCCGATAGATCGTGTCAACCGTGCGAGGCTTAATTTCGAAGCTGCAGGTCGGCGCATATTGAATCTTGGGCAGGCTGTACCCGACTACGGACCTCCGCCTGAAGCCGTCGAACATTTGAAAATTGACATTAACGACCCTGCACTGCATCTGTACACACCCGATCCAGGCTTGCCGGAATTGCGCGAAGCGCTGGCGGAAAGTCTGCGGGAAAAGTTCGCGGCGCGCGCCACAGCCGGCCGCATCGTTATAAGCGGCGGAGCCAATCATGCCTTTCTGCTGGCGGCTTCGGTGCTTTTCGACAGCGGCGACGCGGTCGGGCTGCTTTCGCCATACTACCTCAATCATCAGATGGCGCTGACGGCGCTGGGACTTGTACCGCTGGAAATCTCACCGCAAGCTGATTTTCGATACGATCTGCGCGAACTGGAGCGAACGGCGCACGAACACAGACTTAAGGCGCTGGTGCTGGTCAATCCTTCAAATCCCAGCGGAAAAGTTTATGATGAGGACGAGTTGCGCGGCATATACGAGATGTGCCGCAGGCTGGACCTTATGCTTATCGCCGACGAAGTATACGCTTCATTCGTGTTCGAACCTGCACGAATGATCTCGCTGCTTTCAATTGACGACGCAGCCGATCACAGCATCGTCATCGGCAGTTTTTCCAAAGAATATGGCATAACCGGCTGGCGCGTGGGCTACCTGCACGCCCCGGCTGAGCTTGAAGAACACCTGCTCAAAGCGCAGGATTACTCGCTGATATGTGCGCCGCGCGCTGGTCAGCAACTGGCACTGCATTGTCTCGAAACAGCGCCGCGCTGGACGGAAAAACATATCGGCCAGTACGACGCGCGCCGCAGAATGGCGCTGAATATCCTGGAATCCGGCGGGTGCTTTGAGGTCTATCGCGGAGGAGGCGGCTATTTCGTGTGGTTCCGCCCGCTGATCGACATCGACAGCGAAAGCGCAGTCTTCGACATAATGGAACGCGCCGGAGTCTGCCTGGTGCCGGGATTCATTTTCGGCGAGCAGTGGCGCGGCTGGCTGCGCATGTCGTTCGGCAATCAGCCGGAAGAAATCTTACGCACGGCATGCGAGAAACTGGCGGAGTATTTCAGTTAATGACAAAAACAAGCGGAAAAAAAGCCTCGAATTCCTTCGAGGCTTTTAACCTTTACTGCATTGTGTCAGGCACCAGACGGTTCTTCACTGGGCGGATTTACGGCTGAAGGCGGTTTTTCGGAGTTGCGTTTTTCTTCTTCTGCGGCGCGCTGCAGAGCCTCACGCGACTTCAGGCGCGGCTCCGGTTTTTCGCGAGTTATCGAACCGCCCTTCATAATGGTTTCTATCTCTTCGGCATCCAGAGTTTCGTATTCAAGCAGATATTTCGCCATGGCGTGCAGAATGTCGATATTGTCGCTGAGAATTTTCTTCGCTTCGGCGTAACAGTCATCAACAATGCGGCGCGTTTCGGCGTCGATCTTTTCGGCGACCTTGTCGCTGTAATTTGCGGTACGCGAAATTTCGCGGCCCAGGAAAATATGCTCTTCGTTCTTGCCGAAAGTCAGAAGGCCAAGTTCTTTGCTCATACCCCACTCGCACACCATTTTATGAGCAAGTTGCGTAGTGCGTTCCAGGTCGTTGGCAGCACCGGTGGTGGGATCGTCAAAAATCAGCTCTTCGGCAATGCGTCCGCCAAGCAGGATTTTTATACTGTCGAGCATGCGTTTCATGGAGGTGATGTAACGGTCCTCCGTGGGCAGCTGCTGAGTTACACCCAGAGCGCGTCCGCGCGGAATTATTGTAACTTTGTGCACCGGATCGGTTTCCTTAAGCAGTTTTGCGACTACAGCATGACCTGCTTCGTGGTAAGCGGTGATGCTTTTTTCGTGATCGCTTATAATAAGGCTCTTACGTTCGGAGCCGAGCAGCACTTTGTCTTTAGCCGTTTCGAAGTCGATGTTTTCGACTTTGTCTGCGTTGCGTCTGGCTGCTGCAAGCGCGGCTTCGTTGACCAGATTTTCCAGGTCGGCGCCGGAGAAGCCGGGCGTCCCGCGAGCAATTACCGCCAGGTCCATGTTGTCGGATATAAGCGTGCGTCTGGCATGTACTTTAAGGATTTCCTCGCGCCCCTTAACATCCGGCAGAGGCACAACCACACGGCGGTCGAAACGACCGGGACGCAGCAGCGCCGGATCAAGAACATCCGGGCGGTTGGTGGCGGCCACCAGAATTACACCCTCGTTGGCCTCGAAGCCGTCCATTTCAACCAGAAGCTGGTTAAGGGTTTGTTCGCGTTCGTCGTGTCCGCCGCCCAATCCTGCGCCGCGATGGCGTCCGACTGCGTCGATTTCGTCAATGAAAATAAGACAGGGAGCATTTTTCTTACCCTGCTCGAAAAGATCGCGAACACGGCTGGCTCCTACACCAACGAACATTTCAACGAAGTCGGAACCGGAAATTGAGAAAAACGGCACTCCGGCCTCGCCGGCGATGGCGCGGGCCAGAAGTGTCTTGCCGGTTCCCGGCGATCCCATCATAAGGACTCCCTTGGGAATACGCCCGCCCAGGCGGGTGAAACGACGCGTATCTTTAAGAAATTCAACTATTTCACGCGTTTCTTCAATAGCCTCGTCTATTCCGGCTACATCTTTAAAAGTAATAGGCTTTTTGGACTGATTGATCAGTCTGGCGCGCGCCTTGCCGAAAGACATGGCTTTGCCGCCGCCGGATTGCAGCTGGCGCATGAACATGAAGAAGATAACGAAAATAAAAATCATCGGCAGCCACGAAATGAGGAGTTGCTGCCAGAAACTGTTTTCGTTTTCCGACTCGAATTTTACTGTCGCACCACTGGCGACAAGCTGATCAAGCAGCTTTTCGCTTACCGGTCCGGTGGTGAAGAAGCGGTTGCCGTCAACATAAGAACCTTCAATGCTCAGACCTCTGACGGTGACATCCTTGATTTCCGAGCCGCCCTCTGCTGACGTCATGCCGGCTTTGGCGACAAACTCGTTGAAGCTGACTTCCTGACTGCCCGTGTGAGGATCGCGGATCATGTAGTAAATGCTGATGAACATAAGTATCAACAGCACCCACAGTATCAATGTCTTCTGCGAAGAATTCAAAATTCGACTCCTGCCTGTCAATTCAAAACGTTAACATATGCCGCAGACATTGCTGCATCTGTCTTAATTATCATAATAACACTCAAATATCAACCAATATCGGGACTGTCGGCTTTGTATGCAACCTGAAGAATTTTATCGGTTTTATCATCAATGTAAGCATGAGCCGAGCGACGGATTCCTGCCAGCCACAATATGTTTTCGGAATCAGCCAGAATAATCGTCCGCCTGCGCTCATGCACCGGAACATGCCTGTCGCTGAGCACCTTCGACACCCGACAGTGCCCAAGATTCGGCAACGCGATCAGGTCTCCAGCCTTCCTGCTTCTTAATATAAGATGCCCGGACAGTTTATCAAGATCGAAAAACGCAGTTTCGGCGCCTTCCATGCAATATCCGGCTTTTGAAAGAATTCTTACTTCGAACGTCCCGCCAGGAACGGCATATGTTCCCTCACCATTGATGCAGATTTCGAATTCTTCGGGCAATTCTGCAGCTTTTTCGCCGGTTCTGATCTCCGAGCCGTCCCGGAACAGCAGCAAGCCGCCAGGAAGACTTATCTGCATATCGGTCTTGTCGCCTTCAAGCATTCTGTTCATTGCAAGCAGTTGGGCGCGCCCTATTCCGCGCAGCCCCGGCACGATTTCAGACAGATAGCGCTGAAAAACCGCTGTAATAACGGCCTCCGGCAAAAATTCGAGACCACGGGATTCAAAAGCAGGTCTTCCGTTGCCGGTCATGCGACGGCGCGAACAGAATTCCCTGTCTGCCCATTGGTCGATTGCCTCGCTCTGAAGGCGTATTGATTCCGCCGCGTTACAGATGGCTTCGGAAGCCTGCGGATTGAAAAGGTGCAAAAGCGGCATTATTTCATGGCGGATGCGCGAGCGACGGTATTTGTGATCGGCGTTCGAGCGGTCTTCACGCCAGCAGATTCCGTGTGACTGCGCGTATTCAACAATTTCAGCTCTCGTACAATCCAGCAGCGGACGTACAATATCGCCGTTATGCCGCGCCATGCCGGAAAGTCCGTGCGGACCGGAGCCTCGCAACAGACGGTCGATAAAAGTTTCAGCCTGATCGTCGGCATTATGCGCCGTAGCAATAAGACAAGCCGACAATTCACAGGCCATGTTGCGCAACAGCTCAAAGCGCAGTTCACGGGCCCGTTCCTGGCGATTGCCGCCTTTAATCCATTCCGAGGGTGGAATTTCGCCCAGACGGAAATCAAGGTTCAAATTCGCAGCGGCAGCCCGCACCGATTCCGCATCGAGACGAGCTTCTTCGCCGCGCATGTTGTGGTTGACATGTCCAACGCAAAGCTCAAAATTAAACTCGGCGGCCAGTAGGTGCAGCAAATGCAGCATAACCATGGAGTCAACACCACCCGAAACCGCAACAAGCAGACGGGCACCACGCGGAATGAGTTTGTGTTCGAGAATTGCTTTTCTTACTTTGCTTAACATCGTCTGCTTTCGACAAACAAAAGGCCACCGCAAAGGTGGCCTTCTGAACATTGTTTCAGAATTAAATCAATGGAAACTGATTGAAAGAACGTTGTTTTTGAACAGACTCTCAAGATCGGTGCTCAGGGTCTTCTGATCGCGGGTTTCGTCGCGTTCGTTGGTGACCTTGAATTTTCCGAGGAAAAAG
>JAKQSH010000296.1 GCA_029570245.1 Deltaproteobacteria bacterium
GTTTTATAATCGCAGGCGACGGCATTCCAAATGCGGTCAGATGAGTCCGGTCGATTACGAGCGGGCGTACTGGTCAGGCAAGCTGAATGCCGCCGCATGAACACACAACTCCCGGGTGTCCACTCTTTCGGGGGAAGATCACTGCTGAAAACACAGTCAGACACTAATATACGCAGAATTGTGCAAAACAAGTTTGACTTCAGAACTCAGTCGTTTTACACCAACATAGTCAAGCCTGAACCATTTTTAGCACTGGAGGTGGCCGTGTACGAATCATTGAAGGATATTCTGAAGAAAGAAATCGAAGGAATCCGTGAGGCCGGTCTTTATAAAAACGAATGGCCTCTTAAAAGCCCGCAGAGCGCAGACGTTCTGCTCGAAAACGGCAGAGTCATCAATATGTGCGCCAACAACTACCTGGGACTTTCAAACAACCCCCGTGTAGTGAAAGCAGCCCAGAAAGCGCTTGAGGAACGCGGATACGGTATGAGTTCTGTGCGCTTTATATGCGGAACGGCAGATATCCACAAGGAACTCGAAAAACGCATTGCCGACTTTCTGGGCATGGAAGACGCGATTCTGTATTCGTCATGCTTCGACGCCAACGGCGGACTTTTCGAAACACTGCTTAATGAGCAGGACGCCATTATTTCGGATCAGCTCAACCATGCATCAATCATCGACGGAGTGCGTCTGTGCAAGGCAGAGCGGTTCCGTTACGCCAACGGCGACATGAACGAGCTTGAAAACATCCTGAAGGAAACGCAGAAAAACCGCCTGCGCATGATCGCCACAGATGGCGTTTTCTCGATGGACGGCTACATAGCCAAACTGGATCAGATTTGCGATCTGGCCGAAAAGTACAACGCGATCGTAATGGTTGACGACAGCCACGCCACCGGATTCATCGGAAAAACCGGACGCGGCACGCCCGAATACAACAACGTCATGGGTCGTGTCGATATTATCACCTCAACGCTTGGCAAGGCGCTCGGTGGCGCTTCCGGCGGATTCACGGCAGCCAAAAAGGAAGTCATCGAAATCCTGCGTCAGCGCTCGCGTCCTTATCTGTTCTCCAACTCGCTGGCTCCGGTCATTACGGCAGCATCTATTACGGTTTTAGACATACTCTCTGAAAGCACCGCCTTACGCGACAAACTGGAAGAAAACACTCGCTACTTCCGCTCGCAGATGGCCGGTTTCGGCTTCGAAATCAGAGAGAGTGTGCATCCCATAGTGGCGATCATGTTCGGCGAAGCCAAACTTGCAGTCGAAATGGCGCGCGGCATGTTGCAGGAAGGCATATACGTTGTCGGGTTCTCGTTCCCGGTCGTCCCGAAAGGTCTGGCACGCATCCGCGTTCAGATTTCCGCCGGACACGAAAAGGAACATCTTGACCGCGCAATCGAAGCTTTTGCGAAAGTCGGACGCAAAAACGGCGTTATCAGCTGATGGTAAAGAAATCTGAAATACTGGCGCGGCGTTTGATTGAACGCCGCGCTTTTTTATGTACGTTCATGCAGGCGTAATCTGAATATAAATACTGTCAGAAGAAGAAGCAGCCATGCAGGAAACTGTACGTCCGCCTGATTGCAGCCCTGAGCGTCTTTCTGGTTGGGTATTATAACATCTGAATCTTCGGTGTTGTAGGAATTCCGCTCATAGGGCGCATGGTAATCGCGCAGCAAATCGGCTACAGGTTTCTTTGTGTAGCGGTCAAGACCGAAAGCGCCATAAGTTCTTACACCGTCGGCATTCGAGAATCCGTCACCGAAACTTGTCCACGACATCGCAATAACTCCGGGAGCTTCAAGAATCGCCCGATTTTCATCAACCTGAAGATACTCGGCAACACCCTTCCATGTCCCGGACGCCACATGATTCTGATTGCGGTATGAATCCCCAAGAAGTCCAGACGGCGCACCGTAGCCGGTGACAATAACAGGTTTTCCTGACCAATCCTGCGAAATTCGATAAAAAAGGTCGTTCACAGAATCTGATATGCCCTGCCCGCCTGCAGCATATTTCGCCCCATAGAACGATGAGATGCCTATGATATCAACGGCGGCGAAACTGTCTTTGACACCTTCGAAATAATCCTGAGCATCGGCAGCTTCGGTAACGAAACGTCCGTCAGGATAGTTGTTGTCCAGATCGTTATGAAGCACAGTGATAAAATCCGCCAGTTCGGAAGAGGACGACGAGCAGGATTCGCAGGCGCTCCAGAAGAAAACCGAAGGACGATTGTAATTGGCGAAAATCATTTCGCGCCAGGACTGCAATGCAACACCACGCCGGGTAAGATCGGCAAGACCTTCGCCGTTAAGATCGCTTACCGGAATTTCCATCAACACAGCCATTCCGATACGGTCTGCAATACTCGGTGCATAATGATACTGAGGATAACCGGCAAGCCGCACCATTTTTGCGCCATATGCTTTCATCCACCGGAAATCCTGCTTGTAAGCTTCCCAGTCGGCCTGCATTCCAACAAACGGTCGATCTTCGTAATAAGTAAAGGATGGGAAAAACGGAATACGGTTGTTTAAAAGCAGACGACCGAATTTGTCGAACTCAAGCAGCCGGAATCCAATCTGCGTTACATAGCGATCAATCAGAACATCGTCCTCATCGTCGTTGTCGTCTTCGCCATCGGTTTCATAAAGCGAAACTCGCAGAATATACACCACCGGTTTCCATGGATTCCAATCCTTCGCCTGATTGATTATCGGCTCCAGTCTGTACCCGCTGATCTGTCCGGGAGATAGTGTTATGTCAAGCTTTTTGTCTCCGCCCATCGGATTTTCTTCGCGGGCGATGCTTGAAGGCGAAGAGGATTCCAGATAGGCTTCGCTGTCAGAATCGGTTTTAAATGCCTGAAGCTGTACGCGACCGACAAAATCCTTTCCGGTAGTCTCTTCAACAATCATGTCCATCTGAAATTTTCCGCTAAGACTCAAAGGTTTAACGGTTACAGATTTAATAGAAACTTTGTGTCCGGCAGGATAATATTCCCAGCCCACATCCTGAACAATGCCCGCGTAATCGAAAAAGTCCACGTCGGGGCCGGGACCCAGCATTCCAGGATAGGTTCCGTGTGGAGGATGATCGACTCTGACCACAAGCGTTATCTCTTCTTCACCCAGCAGTTCATCCGGCAATTCAAAATACGCCGGAGTATAAACACCCTCGTGCCAGCCGAGATAAACGCCATCGGCCCACACGTCGATTATGTAACTCGCGGCACTGAACACAAGACGGGTTCCCGGCGCACTTGAAGGCAGACGGGTTTTAACTCTGTACCATACACCTCCGTAATATTCTTCAGGGCCGGACGGATGATATGGTGCGGCTAGCATGTTTTCCGGCTGCGGCATGTAAACAGAATCCCAGTCCGAATCATCGAAGTCGGGCAGTATCGCTCCGCACGATTCCAATTCGAGACGGGCTACAATTTCTTCATTGCGCACAGCAAACGAAAGCCGATTATCCAGCGCCGCCCGCATGCGTTTCCATGGTCCGCGAATGGAATTTCTCGACATTGGAGAATATCCGCTTTCGGGGTATATAACCCCGTTCTGCACCAGCGCCTTTACCGGGCCGAATTCCTTAAGCTCGGAAGAAGGCTCAAGCGTTGCGACATCAAGAACATTCAATGCCGGACCGATTTCAACTTCGAACGGATAGGATACGATAGTTCCTTCACGACGGCAGATCGCCATAACTCTTTTTACGCCTGTTTTTTCTGGTAGAAAAGAAAGCACGCCCCGGCTGTTTATTGCATAATCGAAATCAGCCTTAAGAGTCCATTCACAGCCGGACATCATATTGAAACCAATGTCGCAACTGTAAGTCTGACCAAGCCTGGCGTTCGGCATGGGCTGGGCGACAATGGCCTCAAAACGCCCAGAAGCGGAAAACCTTGCATCACGGGTTTTCCCCTGCAATTCGCCCAACAGGCGGGAGAAAGTGTCGTCCGCTACATTGTACCTCCACTCGGAGACATCAGGCATTTCAGACAGCCGATCCTCGTAGTTAGAGAAATCGCTCCTCACATTATAAACGTCTGAAAGCATAAGATTGACAGCAAGAATATTTTTTTCAGACTCAACGCTCAGCTTCTGCAGACGATAATAAAGTTCTTCGTACAAGCCGTTCGAAAGCAACCGGTCTTCAAGTTTTCCTGCAAGACTGTAATAAGAGAAAAGCCTGTCAAGCAGAAGCTTCGAAGCCTGCAGTACTTCCGATTCATCGTAAAGAGGTACAGCAAGAATGAACTCCTCTATAAGCTCGTTCAATTCCGGCAATTCTTCACGATCAGGAAACAGTTTCTCGCTGGTGGAAAACAGTTCCACCAGATCAGACCATTCAGCAAATGCGATATCGTCTCCCCAACCGACAGTCGCATCACTCCAGGCAGTCTGAGAATCGTAGGATTGAGGATCATCGAAAAGCGCCCCGTAAGAAGCGATGGCGAACAGTGAGGCGTTGCCTTCCACCATAGGATTAACAAGAATACCTTCCACCGACTCAAGAAGTTCTTTACCGCGCCCTTCTACTGAAGCCAAGTGCAGCGTCTGAGCAAGCGAATAGTCGTTGACCGGGTAATTGTCCCAGATAAGCGGGTTCCGTCCGATCAGAGCTTCAACATCTGCACTCTCAGCCGCACTTATTGAACGATCAAAAACACCTTCACCGGTCCAGCAGATCGGCACAGCGGAATCAATGGCGGCAAGGGCAGTCAGATAATCGCGCTCATCTCCGTTCAAGCTGTCGCTTGTCCCGTAATATACCGTCGGAACGAAAATCAGCGTCGCATTTCCGTCAAGAGTACGCAGCCAGTCAAAAAGGCGATTCGCAAGAAAAGCATGATTTTCGCCGGTGCTGCCATCTTTTCCGGCGGAAATGTCATCCATGAGCAAAGCGAAATGCCTGATTCCCACGTCGAAGAGACTTTGCAGCTTGCTCTGCAAATCGCTGAAATCTTCGTCGTCAAGAGGGTCGATATCGTTTCCTGGAGAAATTCCATAAACGAAATCAATACCGCGCATTGAGGCGAATTCATTCAATTCTTCAAAGTCGGCAAGCTCTTTATCATCGTAAAGTTCGCGCCATGTGTTGCGGTGTTTTTCATCGGACTTGGGGCAGTAAAGATATGTGTTCATACCCCAGACAGACATGCGATGAAGAATTTCAAGGCGCGTACGATGCCGCCACGGCTGACCATAAAAACCTTCCACAACGCCTTTGATTCGCGGATAATCCAGCGATGCCGGGTTATATGCTGCCAGCTCGTTTTCTGCAAGCTCCACTTCCGCCCATCCGGAGGTTCTCCCGTCGTACCCGACGGAGCGCACGCGATAAGCCAGCCTGCTGAGGGTACGGGGGCGGTCAAGCACGAAATTGAGGGTTGTTGAATGATAATTCTCGACAAGTTCGTAAGCAGTATTGCGGCTGATTTCATAATGATGCGCTGACGCAACTCTACCCCACGAAATTCTCAGGCGGTGCCCGTCTGCCTTAGCTTTCGCATTCTGCGGAATTGCCGGAGCACTACCGCTGTCGGCTGCTTTTATTTCTACCTCGCTGACTTTGAAATCACCCGGCTGAAACTCTATTTTTAAATAGCGAGCACCGGCATGATCTTTTGGCAGATAAACGTTAAGTGCATCGGTCGAAAACACTTCGCTTGTAGCAGCAGGATACAAGGCGTATCTGTCCGGCCCGACATAAACAGTCACTTTTCTGGAGGTGCTGTCTTTCCATTTGATCGAAACGCTTTCGATTTCAATCTCCAGCGACTCTCGCGTAGTCGAAAGATCGAATTCAATCCAGGCGTCCGCACCGACAGGAGGATGCCAGTAAGTGTCAAGATCATTATCGTGCACAGAAGCTGCACCGCTGGATTGATCGGACAGAATACCAGCCAGGTTTTCCACTTCTGATACGCGAACAAAAGCGCCATCGGCAAGATCAGGCGCAGCTTGCGCAATCAACGACGGAAACACCATGAATAACGCCACTGAGAATGTAAAAAGGCAACTCTTCACAATAATGTCCTTTCAGACTTATAAAACAAATGCATTGTACTGAATATATATAAAAAACGCCAGCTGGTCAGGAAGTTTTGCCTCCCGAGAACAAGAAATTTATGGATTTGCCCATAACATAATGCTACCAATTACAACGCTGTTTTATGAAAGCGAGGAAAGATGTCCGAATTCAAGATTACCGATAAACCGAACTTCGATGACCTGGTCGCACTTATGGCGCGCCTGCGCTCGCCGGAAGGCTGCCCCTGGGACAGAAAGCAGAACTTCAATACTATTCGCGATTACCTTATTGAAGAAGTCTATGAAGCAGCCGAAGCTATCGACAGACAGGACTGGCAGAGTCTCAAAGAAGAGCTTGGCGATGTGATTTTTGAGGCGGTGTTTCTGGGTCAGATCGGCAAGGATGAGGGCCATTTCGATATTTACCAGTCGATAGAACACATTTACAAAAAGCTGGTCTACCGCCACCCGCATGTTTTTGGAGAAGAACAGGTTAAACTGGCTGAAGAAGTTCCCGGATTATGGGAAAAAATGAAAAAGAAAGAGCGTGCCACCGACAACGATGCATCGAGGTCGGCCCTCGATGGAATTCCTTCTGCGCTCCCACCGCTGATGCAGGCGCTCAGGATCAGTGAACGTGCTGTCAGCCTTGGCTTTGAATGGAACAATCTGGACGGTGTTCTGGAAAAGCTCGATGAAGAAGTGGCCGAATTCAAAGACGCTGTCTGCAACGGCGGTAGCCGGGAAAAAATGGAAGAAGAACTCGGAGACATGCTGTTCACTCTGGTCAATGTGGCACGCAAACTGGACATAAAAGCCCATGACGGACTGAAGCGCACCATGACGAAATTCCGCCGGAGATTTGCAGCAATGGAAATAGAACTGCGCCGTCAGGGACGCGAAATGAACGAATGCTCGCTGGACGAACTTGAAGCCATATGGCAGGCGGTAAAAAAAGAACTAGAAGGCAGAGTATAAGCAGTCCGCTTACTGCTGATGATTTTTCAGTGCGCCGTTGATCTCACTTTCGAATTGCTTTCGCAAAGCCTCTTCAACATTTTTCAGCGACTCCAGATTTTCTTCCGAATTTCTATCGAAGTCGAAAAGGAACTGGCCGCGCGGTTTTGCTGGAAGAACATAATCATATGTTTTTTCCTCCCAGGACTTACGCCATTTCTCTCGCTCTATATTCCAGAAATCCAGCTCAGCCAGATCGTGTTTTATTGCCTCGGCTGATTTCTGTTCGAAGTCGGCGAGAAGAGTTTCTTTAAGATAAGCGGAAATGCTTTCTGGAATTTTCAAGCCATTCTTTATCCGTGCAGCAAGTTGCGGTCTGACTTTCTCGGCAACCGAAACTGCGTACCGCATAAGGGCAAGATCAAGCTCATGGCGATATACGAACTCGCCGATGCCCAGATACATCAGGTCCATCTGAGCTTTTATCCTGTCGAAATCCGGCTGCGAAATGGCGCCTTCGCTCTGATCTTTTTTAAACGGAGCAAGCATGCCGACTGCAATGCTGCCGTCTTTGCGACGCTTTTCTTCCATGTCTTTTTTTATTCGGAGAAGAGCGGCA
>JAKQSH010000308.1 GCA_029570245.1 Deltaproteobacteria bacterium
TGTTGCCGGCCATACGATTTTTCATCAGTTCGGCAGGCGAGCGTTTTCTGCTTTTAAGAGTTGCCGGGTCTGGAAGCGGCGGTGGCGCTGCCGCTTCGCTGTTTCCGTCGCCGCCTTCATCCTGAGCGAATGCCGGAGCCGGAATCATCATCAAGGCTGCAAACGCCAGCAGTACCAATGCTTTTGAAAAAGATAAGACCGTTGAGCGCATTGTGTCTCCTTTTACCATCTTCTTTCGCGCTTTCACTGGATCGTATAGTCAAGCGATACCGGTTGACCGCGTCTCAACAGGTTGATTGTGACGCGTTTTTCCGTTCTCAGTTTTGTATAAAGTTCGAGAGCCTTTTCTGGGCTCGAAAGTTCGTTTTCGTTGACTTTTTGCAGGATGTCGCCGTTTTTGATGCCGATTTTGCGATATAGCGAGCCGGGTTTGATGGAGTATATTCTGAAGCCGTTGCTTTTTCCGTCTTTGAAGCTGGGCACGACGCGGGCCTGCGTCATAAGCAGGTTGATGTTGTCTATGGCCTTGTTTATTTCGTCCTGCGAAATTATGTATTCGGTTTCGCTGATTTTACGAATGCCTTCGCCGCCTTCGTCGCCTTCCACCGCAGTCGCCGGAGCCTTTGCGATCTGACCCTGCTCACCGTGGAAGAAGCATTCTATTCTGCCGTTATTGCGTATGATGACCTTGTGACGGAAAACACCGACGACATGTGCGTCGCCCACTCCGAGCGATTGCCGCACTTCAAACATCTGCGCCTTGCCGTTTATTTCTATGATTGCGAAGGAACTTTCGGGGTTGGATGAAACCATGGTTCCCATGAGCGTTCCGGTAATGCTGGTGGCGGCGCATTCGCTGTTTTCGTCGTAAGCCGAAACGTCTTCAGCCGATGCTTCGACATCGCGCACTTCGATCTGGCTGTCGTCGATGGCCTGCACTGCATTCGGCAGTTTTTCGCCCGTGAAGGGGTTTATTCCGGCTTTGTGCTCAAAACTACGAGTGATGTCTGTTTTTTTCTGTGGCTGTACATGGGTTTGATCAACCTTGTCCGGTTCGCTGTACAATGCTTCACCCAGATACAGGTTTGTTGTTTTAGCGGCCATGTAACTGCACAGCGCAATCGTCACCAGGTTCAGCGTCCAGAAATATTTTTTTATATATGCTTCCATACTCGCCTCTCGCTCAATTTTGTCCGAGCGGTCCGCAGACAGATTATCCCGCTGTCTGGTATAGCAACTTTCGTGCCTGATTTTCAGCATGGGAAAAAAGCAGTAAAATCAGCATTCGGAGCTGAGACTTCGCAGTCTGCGAAGCGCCTGTTGGCTCTTTTTGCAGTGGAGGTCTTTTGTCGTGGCGCCATCCATAATATGGCGGGACATTTTGTCAATTTGTTCCGCCGCCTCCAGCGGGGTGAGACATTTTGTCAAATGAGAAATGAAATCTCTTCGGACTGTTCTGAAAATGGCTCTCCGAAGCTGTTTCTGTATTTCTATTTCTATTGTTGATGATTTTCGGCTCTGAGGCCTGAATGTATTTAATCTGTACTTATTTGTAATTATTTTGCCGGGCGGTATTGACTTTTTTGTAATAAATACAACAATAAATACAAAGGGAGGGCGAAAATGAAGGATAAAAAACTGGAAAAACTGCTCAAACTCATTGCCCAGGGGAGCGATCTGAATGAAGCTGATCTGTCGGGCATGGATTTTTCAGGGGAAAATCTGCGTGGGGCCGACTTTTCCGGTGCCAGACTTGTCGGTTGTGACTTCAGAAACGCCAACTGTTCCTGTGCGAATTTCGAAAGCTGCGATCTGACCGGTTCTAATTTTGAGGGGGCCGATGTGCGCTACGCCAACTTCAACGAAGCGAAGATCGGTTCTACAATATTCGAAAATAAAGACCTGTTCAAAATTACAAAAATCCATCAGGAGCCGCTGGAAGGCGGGAAGGTGGCAAAGTCGAAAAAAAAACCTGCAAAACAGCCGACTTGAAACGATTGCAGATTCTTCAGATGGCTGAGTAGATGCGGTTCGTTCTGGCCAGCAGTTTTTTGAGCTTTTCTCTGACTTCTTCTGACATTTCTATGAACTTTATTCCCATGCGGGCGTGTTCTTCTATGCGGGCCCATACCACTTCGCCGCGCATTTCCACAACAGAATCTTCTTCCGGGAAGTTGATGGACATTTCCACGATGGAACCGACTTCTTCTACCAGGGGAGCTCTGATGCTTACGCCGCCGAGCGAGATGTTTTCGATGGTGTGAAACAGCAGCACTTTGTCGCTGGTGTTGTAGTCGAGATATGCGTTGGCTTCAATTCGAGGATACTGTCGTTTTTCCTTGTTTTTATCGTCTTCCCTGCTCACTGCTTTTTTCCCTCTTCTACATACCGCATCAATTGAATATAATAAGGTAAACTATGAGAGCGGGCAAGTTTTTAATCCGCAGCCGTATTTTAAGCAGCCAGAGAGTTCTGCTGTGCTTGAAAAAATATGGCGGCTAATTTCGGCAGGGTTTGCTCTGATTGTATTTATATGGTAGAACCTTTTCAATTTACGGCTGATTTACCGATTGCCCGGCTGGAGCCAAGCATAATGAGCGAAGCGGAAAAGCGCATTCTGATAGTTGACGACGAGGTTGAACATCTGGAGTCCCTTCGGCGCATCTTCGAGCGCGAGAAATATCAGGTGGATACCGCAGTAAAAGGCAAGGAAGCACTTGAAAAACTGCGCCAGAAATCCTATCTGGTCATGCTGACCGACCTCATAATGCCCGGCGGCGTGGATGGAATGGATTTGCTGAAAGCTGTAAAGGCGCTTGGAATAAATACCGAAATCGTTCTGATGACCGCTTACGGCACGGTTGAAACGGCTGTTCAGGCCATGAAAGTCGGAGCCTACGATTTTATCACCAAGCCCATAAGGCGTATTGAAGTTATCCGTACCATCGAGCGCGCCATTGACCGCGTCAACCTCATGGAAGAAAACCGCCGTCTGAAAGAACAATTGAAGCGTTTTATGGGCGATGGAGTGGAAATAATCGGCAGCAGCCCGGCTCTGGCCCGTCCCATGGAAATTCTGCGTCAGGCCGCGCCTTCGGTTGCGACGATTCTAATTCAGGGGGACAGCGGTACCGGCAAGGAATTGTTTGCGCGCGCCATCCACGAAATGTCGGGACGGAGCGGGCCTTTTGTTCCCATCAATTGCGCCGCTCTGCCTGAAAGCATTCTCGAAACCGAGCTTTTCGGTCACGAAAAAGGAGCATTCACCGGAGCGATTGCCCGCAAGGAAGGGCGTTTCGAAACAGCCGACGGCGGAACTCTGTTTCTGGATGAGATCGGCGACATGAGTCCTGCCATTCAGGCCAAGGTGCTGCGAGTGCTTCAGGATGGAGAATTCGAAAGAGTCGGAGGAACTCAGCCGATAAAAGTTGATGTACGCATTATTTCTGCCACCAACAAGAATCTGCGGCGCGAAATAGAGGCGCGTCGCTTCCGTGAGGACCTGTTTTTCAGGCTTAACGTAATTGCCATCAATCTTCCTCCGCTGTCCGAACGACGTGAAGATATTCCGCTGCTGGCCAGGCATTTTCTGGAAAAGTACTGCCGTAAAAATCACCGCGAAATCAAGGGTTTTTCTCCGCGTGCCATGGAAACGCTTATTACTCGCGAGTGGCGCGGCAATGTGAGGGAGCTTGAAAAAAGCATAGAGCGAGCCGTGGTTCTGACCCGGGGCGAATACATCGAACCGGGCGACCTATTTGATGAAATTCCTCTTGAACAGGATTTGAAAGGTGAAATCAGGGTTCCTTTTGGAATTCCACTTGAAGAAATAGAGCGGAAAATAATTCTCGAAACTCTGCACCGTACCGGCGGCGATAAGAAGCTGACGGCGCAGATTTTGGGCGTTGCGTCAAGAACCATATATCGTAAGATGGGGCAATTGCAGGGAGAAAACGACAACGAGCCGGAAAACAGTGAAGATTCCGGTACTGACGGTGGCGAAAATTGATATAGGACAGGCGCGATTCCGCTTTTGTGACGGCAGTGTTCCGCTGACCTGCCGCAGTGCGTGATTTTCGTTACTTTTCTTTATTTTTTTTCGTTGTACTGGACAATGAAGTGTGGTAGGTTTTGCTGAAGGTATCTATAACCGGAACATTATATCCGTTATCCACAAGGGATTGGCTTTAAGGAGGTATAGATGTTTGTGGACAAGAACCGTGTCCCGCAGTTGAATGTGGCTCTGGGGCTTCTGGGTGTGTTCACCATGCTTGCGGTGGCGCTCAGTTGCAGCGAACATCGTTTTACGCCAGTGGCCGACGTAGAGGTTTACCCGGCAGTGGTGGAATACGAAGTTCAGAATGCAGCCGAATACGAAAAGACGGTGGTTATCACCAACAAAAGCGTTTCGGCCAAACTCGATCTTTACGAAATCGAATTCGCGGACTTCAACGATAAGGCGTTGATAGACGACCGTGATGAAGATGCCGTAAACATGTCGGTCGAGGATCAGTCAGCCGAGTTGGGCGATCTTCAGGAGTACGACGCCAACGATGAAACTAAGGCTATCAATTACGCATGGTTCCCCGGAGGTCTGGCTTCCGACGTTTCTTGCGTTGAAGATGCCGACTGTCACTGCGTCGCTTCTGACGGTGGTTACTGCACCACCGAATACACCAACGAAGACGGCGAAACCATCACTGTAAAACAGCAGAAGATGGGGCGCCTTTTCACCTGTACTGAGAATCCCTTTAATCCTTCGGCCACTAAAAAATTCTGCGTTGCCGAATACCGCTATTTCAACAACACCGGCAAAGTCAACAAGGCTTTCTGGGGCGGCAAGCTTTCCAAGCCCTGCGATCCCGACGATGAAAGCAGCTGTTCTTCCGCCGGCGCCGAATATGTGTGTGATGCGGATTCTAAGAACTGCAAGTCTGATATCCGCCTGAGCTTCTCGATCGAATACGATCTGCAGCGTCTTGTCAACGTCAAGCCGGGCGATGTCAGCGAACCTGATAATGCCGCCATCTGGCGCGCCGCAGAATATGACGGCGAGGATTCAGGCCTTTGTCTGGTAGATTCCGAAGGCAAAATTCTGGACGAGCCGGTAAAGCTCTACGGTCTTAACCGTTGCGATCAGATCGCTCTTAAAGAGGGCATCGGCGACATGAATGTCGCAAATCCTCTGCGCCTCAAGGCCATGGATGACGAAAATCTGGGTACGAGCTATGCGCTCTATCCGCAAGCTCAGGCCAACTACCGTCTGATGGCCACCGATTTCGAATACGATCAGGCCAA
>JAKQSH010000332.1 GCA_029570245.1 Deltaproteobacteria bacterium
CAGGCGCCGCAGCAGATAACGCAGCAGTTTGCCGGAAACGCTGGATTCAGGCGGCAGACTGTCTTCGGCCTCTTTCGGCACGGGGACGAAGCGCTCATCCATTTTTCAAACCTTTCATGCCTTTTCGGTTTTTTCCATTGGAGCCACATACAGAACGCCGTTCTCTTCGAACACCTTGAGCGGCGTAAGCGGTCTGGGCGGAGGCCCGGCGATGTTTTTACCTTCGAGATTGTACTGGCCGCCGTGACAGTGGCAGACGATTTTATCCCCTGCGAAATTCACGTTGCAGCCCGCATGCGTACACTTGGATGTAAACGCTCGCAGTTCGCCTTCGGGCGTACGGAAAACAATAATGCCGATATTGCCGATAGAACCGTTGCCGCCGCTTCCCGGACGGGCGCAGTCGGCGGGGGTAAGCTTTTTGACCACGGCACGGCCCTCTTCACCAAAAGGATCGGGCACCGGCTGCGGACTGATGAATTTATAAACCGGATAGGCGGCAGCTCCCAGCCAAAACAGACCCAGACCGCCGCTCAGGGCCAGAAAACGGCGTCGGCCTTTATCCTTCACATTGTCGTTCGAAGCAGAATTATCCATGTCTACTCCTTGCAAATTGAGATTACTGTTTTTTTGCTATGTCATACGGGAGTCTGAATAAAAAAACCACGCTGTGCAGACGAATGAATAAACGGATAAATTATACCGCACACGCATGTCAGGTATTTTTACCATAAGCATCTTTAACAAAGCAATTTCAATGTGAAACAAAAACAGGGGCTTTCTTAAGCCGCTTAACACATTCGAGTTGCCGGACCAGTAGACAATGCGCAGCAATGCATCGTTATCATTAGCTATTTTAACGAATGAATTTCTTTGCACAAAAAAACTCAACGTTTCTGTAACAGGTGATATGCCCGCAAGTCGAATGTTTACAGGCGGGAGTGGCGCCTGGACGCTTGAAAAGGAAATCTGTCTGCCGGAATTCGGATTTCCCGGACTACCTGTCGTCAGAAAATCAGATTTTTCACTGGCCGCAGAAGTGCGGCGCAAAACAAACGACGGAGGAAAAAATGAGCATAAGTTCGATCAGTATTATGAACTACGCTTCTCAGGCTCAGAAATCCGGGATGCAGGGACGCGAACTCGACCCTTCAGAATTCGCCTCGAAAATCATGGAGAAGGATGACGCCGACGGAGACGGTTACATCACCCTTGAAGAGAGCGGGAAGGACGAGGAGTTTTTCAACAAGATAGACGCCGATGGAGACGGCAGGATCAACCTGGACGAGCTGGAACAGGCACACGAGAAAATGGAAGCGATGCGCTCCGAAATGGAAGCCAGGATGCCGCAACGCCCCATGCAGGATTCCCCGGACACTGCCACAAGCCTTCTCGATCTTTTAGGCAGTCAGAGCAGTTCGACGGAATATTCCTGGCAGTCAATAATCAGCGGTTATCAGGCCGGGAACTTTGTCGATATAACTGCCTGAAGATGCTGACGGCTGACTGTGGAGGTCCGTCCGTCCGAAAAACCGATGACTTTCGCAGTTGTTATCGAATGACGGACAGGTAAATCAAGACCAGCGCACAGCTGCCGCTCCCGTCTGTGCTTTCCCTGAATGCGCCCTGCCCCGGCGCAAAGCAGAAGCGGGCGACGCCTTCCTGCGTCGCCCGCTTCTGCTTCAAATCAAACTCTTAGCATTCTCAACGGTACGGATTGCTGTGAGTCATAATCAGGTTATCGCCGTTTTTTTCGACGAAGAAGTCCATTCCGCTTTCCCGGCCTTTCTGGCCATTGTCCCCGTATATGTAAATCAGCGAGAGAAATTGAATAAGCATGCCGTCTTCAAAACTTGAAAAGTCGAAGTCTGAAAAAGAAAAACTTAACTTTTTACTTGATTCAGCCGGAATTTCAAATTGCCCGTCACCCCATGAAACTTCTTCATCGTAATCTTCCTTTGGATTTTCTGGATCATATTCATAAGCAGCCGAAATTCTAAAGGCCATCTCAACGGTCATGTCAAACTCAGATTTGTTGCTTAATACTGCTTCAACTTCATCTTCAATGCCGACAATCAATTCTTCAGCGTCATCGAATGATGGGATTGTAAAGGCAAAAAGATAATCCCCGTCGTCACCGCCTGAAATATCATTGCCGTCAGTTTCAGCACAAGCAACTAATAAGCTTAACATTAATATTATAAATACCGAGGACATTTCTTTTTTCATTTTATTTCCCCTTCAGAGTGCACTGCAGAAAAAGTCATTAGCATCATACACATCAACGCCGTTAAATGCCGACTGTGTCATTAATTGAATATGGAATCCATAGTTATAAGCAGAATATACCGCTCTGCAATACAAATTGTCTTCACCGAAATTCCAGTCGAAATCTATATCTGCAAGAGCTCCCAGCAATTCATTGAAAGACACAGAAGTGTAATTAGTACAAACATCCCAAAGTGCCATCAGCCAGTCTCTCTCATTCGACCGATAATCACTCGAATCACATTTGTTCTTCGCCCAAGCTTGTCCCGGTGAATAATCTCCAGTATCACAATTAACAATAATTGTCTCTGTAGCCAAGTCTATATCGCCGTCATCATCGTAATCGCAATTCTTATAATAGACAAATTTACAGTCGGCATACTGCTCGGAAGAATTCCATGCTGTTGCCGAATAGAAATGAG
>JAKQSH010000336.1 GCA_029570245.1 Deltaproteobacteria bacterium
CCTGACGAACTTCCATCATGTATTCTCAGTTGAAGCATCGTTCCTGTCAAGCTGGAGGTGGATGCGTAAGCATAATTCAACAGTGTGCCAATTGTGTTGAATCTTCGTAAGATTATGTTGTTTGCATCTCCCCAGTCTGAACAAACAATTTGAATAATTGGCGGGACGTATTGAGGCATACAACCTCTAACTTCAACATACGTATCGGTTGCAGGATAAGTTATAGGGCTGGTCAGCGTCGAGGCATACTGTGAAGCGCAGGGCAAACGCCTGTGCAGCGCCGCCGAATGGGAGGCTGCCTGTCGCGGCTTCGACGATGACTCGTATCCGGCAGGATTGGAATTCGGCATGGCCAGCGAAGACCAGGAGATCAAAGTTGCCGATCCGTCGGATTTCGGGGTGCTCGAAATGGGCCATGTGGAAGAAATCGTCTCGGACTACTATGCGCACGACGCCTTGCGCTACCCGGACGAGCCGCCGCCGGACTACGCCGGAGCGACCATCATGGGCGGATTGCAGATGCCCTGCTGGTGGCGCAACGAAGATCACTTCCGCCTGCATCCGATCAATGTCGGCTTCCGCTGCTGCATGGACGACGAATGAAACACCTCGAATATGATGCGCAGGCCGAACTCATATGAAGCAAGCTAACTGATCGGAGCTTGATGGATGCCATTAACAGGCGGCGGCATGGCGGATGGCTTTTTCCCGGCTGAGTTTGAAGGCTTTCGCTTGACAGCAATATTAAAAAGAGTAGCATTTACATTCTTAATGTTGTAATTCACAGTCCAGTGTCAATTCAGGCAATTGATTTCAAGGGGATGAAAATGACTAAGAATTTCCTGTTTACTTCCGAATCCGTTACAGAAGGACATCCCGACAAGATGGCCGATCAGATTTCGGATGCTGTTCTTGATGAGATTTTCAAATGTGATCCCAAGGCCAGAGTCGCCTGTGAAACGTTTGTAACCACCGGGCTGGTTGTCGTCGGCGGTGAGATCACCACCGAATGTTATGTTCATATTCCTGACATCGTCAGAAATACAATAAAAGACATCGGCTACACTGACGCGGAAATGGGCTTCGATTACAAAACCTGTTCGGTCGTCACTTCAATCGACCGTCAGTCTCCCGACATCGCTCAGGGCGTAGACCAGAGCGAAAAGCACGAGCAGGGCGCCGGCGACCAGGGACTTATGTTCGGATACGCCTGTGATGAAACGCCCGACCTTATGCCGCTTTCGCATGATCTGGCGCACAAGCTCTGCAAACGTCTTTCCGATGTTCGCAAAAAGGGCATACTGCCTTATCTGCGCCCGGACGGAAAGTCCTGCGTTACCATCGAATACGTTGACGGTCTGCCGAAGCGTGTCACCTCCGTCGTCATCGCCAGCCAGCACGCCGACAAATGGGATGGCAAACCGCTTTCCACCGCAAAAATCAGGAAAGACATCATCGAACATGTCATCAAAGCCGTCATTCCCGAAAAACTTATGGACAAAGAGCCTGATTTCATCGTCAACGGTACCGGGCGTTTTGTCATCGGCGGCCCCATGGGCGATACCGGTCTTACCGGTCGTAAAATCATTGTAGACAGCTACGGCGGTTGGGGTCGTCATGGCGGCGGCGCTTTCTCCGGCAAAGACCCCTCCAAAGTTGACCGTTCGGCGGCTTACATGTGCCGGTATATCGCTAAAAACATCGTAAAGGCAAAGCTGGCCAAACGCTGTGAAGTTCAGCTGGCTTACGCAATCGGTGTGGCCGATCCCGTTTCGGTTTATGTCGATACCTTCGATACAGGCGTTGTCGGTGACGAAAAGCTGGCGGAAGTTGTCCGCAAGGTGTTTCCGCTCAGACCCAGACAGATTATCGAGAAGCTCGACCTTCTGAAGCCGATTTATAAAAAGACAGCGGCTTACGGTCACTTCGGCTCCAACGCCAAAGGCATGACATGGGAAGCTACCGATATGGTGGATGCGCTCAAGAAGGCGCTTGAAAAATAATACAATAAGGGGAACTGGCCCGGCTGTAATGGCCGGGCCGCTTGAGGCCGATAATAAAAACATAAATTCAGGGGAGGTTCATAAATGAGAATGAGAAGGAGTGTTTTCTTTAAAAAGGGAACTCTGTTCCTGGGGTTTATTGCGGTGCTTTCAATGCTGAGTCTTCTGGCCTGCGATGAGGCCTCGAAACTCCTGGGAGCATTCGAAATCAGCGGCACAATCAAGGACACCAACGGCGCGGCCATTGAAGGCGCTACTGTTGACGTTTACCTGATGAGCCAGAACACCGACAAAGTCAAAAACGTTTCAGGCAAAGGCGGCGCCGATTCGCGTCCTGTGGTTGACCTGAAGGCTCTTATGGCTTCCGGCAAAAAAGCCACATCTGTTACAACTGACGCCGAAGGCAAGTACAAAGCCGGCGATCTTACTCCAGACCTTTACATCGTGGTGGCATCAAAAAAGGATTACGCCGCAGCCGTAAAGGGCATGGACCCGGAAACCGGCGAACTCAATCAGAATTCGGCTTTGCAGCCGCCCGATCTCACCAACCCGACTGCCGTTTCAGGCGTTGACATGGTGCTGGCAGGCGGCCCGATTCCTGCCGAAGAAATCCAGGACGATGGAACTTCGACAGAAACGGAACCGACCCCGGAACCGGAGCCGCTTGAAGAAGAACCTTCCAGCCCCAATGGCGGCAGCCTGGCCGAAGAGAGCGAACCACTGCCGACTCAGGGCGAACTTGAAGAGCCGGTTGACGCCGCCACTCCGCACTGGGTGAAGCTGGTCGTGCTCAAAAATGCTCCGGCTGAAGACGGCACCTATGCCGCAGAAGACGTTCTGGGAGTAATGGTTGACGAATCCGCCGGTCCGGCTGCGAGCATTCCGGTCAACCTGTTCTTTGCTGCCGATCAGTGGCAAACTCTCGGCCGCGTTTATGTGGCAGGCGAATACAGTGATACGGCGATTACCAAAGCCACTCTGTACCTCCAGTATGGAGTTGAAGAGTGCAAGACCTTCGACGAAAATTACCCGACTCCCGAAATGGGCGTCTACCATCTGGACATCGACGGCGGTAAAATTTTCTCTGATCGTGGCTATTATCAAACTCTGCCGCTGGTTCCCGGCATGAACCAGAAGTTCGTTATCGACGCCGACGAAGACCTCAACAACGGTGTCGGATCGACTCAGACTGTGGAATTCTACGGCGACTGCTATCCGAGCGTTCCACTCTATATTTCGATTCAGTGGGCCAAGCCCAGTGTTGACGTTAACCTGCATGCCTGGGACACCGCTTCGGAAGAGCATTGTGATTATGTCAATCCCGACACTTCGTTTGCGACATTCCTGCTCGACGACCCGGATGCTTACGGCCCGGAAGCCATCGTAATTAAAGAAGGTTACACCGGAAAAGTGCGTGTGCGCGCCAATCTGTTCACCGCGCTGCGTTCGGTGCTGCCGATGAAGAGCACCGCCCGTATTCTTCTTACCAGAACCGTTGACGGCAAATCCGTGCTCAGCGATACCAGTGTTGACGTTGAATTCGCCTATTCAGAAGAAGGCACCTGGGCCGATATCGGTGAATTCGATTTCACGCCGCCCGAACCGCCTGCTCCGCCGGAGCCCACCACAGCCGAAAGCATCGACGATTTCGAGGATGTCAGTGATATCACCAACAACGCAGACTGGATTGCCTTCCGCGACGAGCACGGCGTAGCCGAATTCATCGGCGGAACGCCATACAGCGAAGTCCGCACTTTCGAAATCAGCGGTCAGTATAAGGTGTTGAAGGACCCCTATGGCGAATCCAAGGCCGGCAGTGAACCAACCTGCACTTATCGTTTCTGCTTCACTCTCAACACCGATGGAACCGCCACCATGCTTTCCAAAGGCAAATGGGGCAAAAACGGCAAGCCCTGGTTTGCCGAAGCTCACGGATTTTATACAGTCCAGAACCCTGCTGACGTTTCCGAAGGTGCAGAGCCGAAGGTAACCGTTCACATGCTGTCCGAAGTCGATCAGGGTGTTTGCAGCATAACATACGACCTTGTGTTCACCGGTTCGCTCAGCGCTTCCGGCGACATTAACATGGGTCTTGATGCTTCCGGCGCCCGCGTTGCCAGCCAGATCGACGCCGGAGAAGGCTTCTGGGTGCTGATTATTGCGTCCAAAGACTGCCAGGCCTATGAGAAGGGATTCTGGAACCACGACGCCATATACGGCGAAGGTTCCGACAGCGAATGCTCCTACGGCAAGGACGATATGCCCAATCCGTAAGCGATTTGTTTCCTGACGCGAAAAGCCCTCCTGCTGCAGAGCCGGGGGGCTTTTTTTGTCCGGCTCATACACTGTTTCGCAGGAAAACAGTTCAGTATGTTCTTGATTTAATGCCCCGTTGAAACGGGGTGCTTTACTGTTATTATTTTCTCCGCTGCATTTGCCGGCGCTGATACGCGCACTTCGTGAGCACCCCACAAGCTGCGGTGACGGAGATTTGCTGTCCGCAAAATGGAGAAGTTTCTGCTTTGTCGTCTTTTATGAGACAGAATATTCCTGCGAAAACTTGACGAATTTCATTTCAAGTCTAAACTAAATTAGTTTTGGTGTATGTACATTGCGAATTCCGTCTCATACATGGCCTGGAAAGGTGTAAATGTTCAGAATATCTGAACAAATTACGAGGGAGATACGCGACCGCGTCAGTATTGTGGAGCTGGTGGGGCATTATATCCAGCTCAAAAAGGCTGGCCGCAGCTATAAAGGTGTCTGTCCTTTTCACAGCGACAGCGCGCCTAGTTTCCATGTTTCTGACGAGCGGCAGTTTTTCCACTGTTTCGGCTGTCACGCCCACGGCGATGTCATAACCTTTCTGATGCGCATCGAAAACCTTTCGTTCGTCGAAGCTGTTGAGCAGCTGGCCGAGCGTTGCGGAGTGGATATTCCGAAATCAGAAGTGCCGGAAGCCGAACGCGAAAAGCTGACCGAGCGCGATCGGATTCTGGACGTTAACGCCCGTGCTGCCGCTTTTTACGAAAATACGCTATGGCATGAAAAATTCGGGAAAGTCGGGCGCGAATATCTGGAGAAACGCGGCATAAGCGCAGAAACTGCAAGGGCTTTCAGGCTGGGGCTGGCGCAGGATGCCTGGGATACACTTTTTAAAAAATTCAACGAGAAGAACTTCAGTGCGCACCTGCTCGAAAAAGCCGGGCTTCTGGTGGAAAACAAACGCGGTTCCTATTATGACCGTTTCCGCAACCGTCTTATGTTTCCCATAATAATGCAGAACAATCAGATCGTCGGTTTCGGCGGACGTGCGCTCAACCCGGACGACGAAGCCAAGTATATGAATTCGCCGGAATCCGAGGCTTTTCACAAATCTTCGGCGCTTTACGGCTACCATCTGGCGCGTCAGGCTGTCTTTGCCTGCGGAGAAGTTATAGTGGTCGAAGGCAACATCGACGTCATACGTATGCATCAGGCCGGTTTTTCAAACACCGTGGCAACTCTGGGTACAGCCCTGACCGAGCAGCATATCCGCATGCTCAAGCGCGCCGCGAAAAAAATCACCATGCTTTTCGACGGCGACAAGGCCGGGCGCGCCGCAATGTTCCGTTCGCTGGAACTTTTCCTTCAGAACGACGTCAACGCCCGCGCCGTCATGCTGCCGGATGGCCACGACCCGGACAGTTATCTTGGTGCTCACACGGCAGACGAAATGCAGGCGTTGCTCGAAAAATCTTCGTATCTGCTTGATTTATGGCTTGAAGAACAGTATCCGGCGCAATCCTCCGATCCGCGCGCACGGGCCGAAGCCGCCGCAAAAATAATTCCCATGCTGCGGCAGATAGCCAGCGGCGTCGAACGCGCCATCTACATTCAGCGTGTTGCAACCCGCCTGGGAGTGCCGGAAGACAGCCTGCTGCAGATGCTGCGCCAGCATATCGCGCGTTTCAACTTCGACCGCCCATCGTCTGAAAAGCCGGAAACAGTGGGAAGCGAGCCTAAAACGGTCAGGCAGAAACTTGAAGAAACAATCCTGATTCTGGCGCTTTTTTATTATGACAGCGTTTCCGGGTATATGCTTCAGGACGGATTGTCGGAGATTATCGAAAATCCGCTCATCCGTAATTTCATTGCCGAATTTTTCGACATCCGCAAGGATGGACTGAATGTGAAAATTGAAGAATACATTCAGCGCCTTGAAGACGGAGAGCTTAAAAGCAGCCTGGCGGCTTACCTGCTGGACGGTGCGCCGTTCAGTGAGTCTGACGCACTGAAAACCTACAACGAATGCAAAACATCTCTGAAAAGACTGGCTCTTTCCGACAGAATTTCCGATCTGAGGCGCAGTCTGGCTGGTGCCGGCGGGCGTGAGCCGGACGATAACGAGAAAATAATCCTGATGCAGGAAAAGCTGGAACTTGAAAGAGAACTGCAGAAACTTAAGGCTTCGGCCTGAACGTAAAAAAGGTTTGACAAACAAAAACTTGACCTAACCTTTATAATATAGAATCCTCTGTCGTCCGAAAGTCGAAGGAGCTTTAAATGACGAAGAAAAAACAGGGTTCCGACCAGAATATTCAGGCG
Source organism: Deltaproteobacteria bacterium (assembly GCA_029570245.1). Classification (GTDB taxonomy): domain Bacteria; phylum Myxococcota_A; class SURF-8; order SURF-8; family SURF-8; genus JAKQSH01. The sequence continues at coordinate 6,591 of JAKQSH010000336.1, forward strand.
CTGATTTCCAAAGGCAAGGAAAAGGGTTTCATCACATACGAAGATGTGGAGGAAATTCTGCCGACCGATTCCGTTTCCCCGGAGGAAATAGAAGACCTTATGGAAAAGCTCGGTAAATTCAAAATCAACGTGGTGGATGAGGAAACCGAGGTTAAAAAGGACTACGAAGAAGACGATGAAGATTCCGGCGCGGAAGATAAGGAAGAAACCGAGAACGAAAGCGACGACGATCCACGGACTCACGATTCCGTCCGCATGTATCTGCGCCGCATGGGTTCAGTACCTCTCCTTACCCGTGAAGGCGAAGTGGAAATCGCCAAGCGCATTGAGGACGGCGACCAGAAAGTCATTAACGCCATTCTCGAATCTCCGCTGGCCATCCGCGAAATCGTCAGCATGGCAGAAAAGCTGAAGAACGGCGAAATCCGTCCCAAGGAAATTTTCCGCAGCGAGCCGGATTCGGAAGCGGGCGGTCCGGATATCGAAGAAGAAGTCGAAGACGAAATCGAAGAAATCGAAGGTGAAGAATCTGCCGATTCCGAAACTTCAGAATCGGAAGAAGAGGCTGGCGGAGAAGTCGAGGAAGTTGAAGAAGATGAAGAGGATGAAGCTGAGGAAGACGCAGCAGAAGAAACTCTTGAAGAGCGCATTGTAATTTTCTGTCAGCGGATAAACGCTCTTGACGACGACCGCAAGGACACGCTCAATCAACTGGCTGAAACCACACCGGAAAACGATAAAAAACTTGCTCGCCTCAAGGAACGTCTGGCCTCCATCGAAGATCAGATGCGTGATCTGCTTCTGGAGGTTATGAGCAACCGCAAGCATGTGGATCAGATAGTCGCCAATGTGAAGTGTCATGTTTCGGCCATCGACGAAGCCAGGCGTGAAATCGAAAACGTTGAGCGGCGCATCGGTGTCAAATTCGACGATTTCCGCCGTGAGATGATAGCTTTTTATAAGCGTCGCGCCAACGAACCCAAACTTATGAAAATGCTCAACTGCGAGCGCGAAAAGGTTTTCGAATACGAAGCCATGTTTGAAAGAGCATTCTGCAAAATCAAATGTCTGGAATCCGAAACCGGACTGGGAGAGAAAGAAATTTTCGATCTTTACCGCCGCATTCAGCAGGGCCGCCGCGAGGCGGAGCGGGCCAAGACGGAGCTCATCGAAGCCAACCTTCGCCTGGTGGTGTCGATAGCCAAGAAATACACCAACCGTGGTCTGCAATTCCTTGATCTTATCCAGGAAGGCAACATCGGTCTTATGAAGGCTGTTGATAAGTTCGAATATCGTCGCGGTTACAAATTCTCGACATACGCGACGTGGTGGATTCGTCAGGCCATTACGCGCGCCATCGCCGACCATGCCCGCACCATCCGCATTCCGGTGCACATGATCGAAACCATAAACAAGCTTATCCGCACTTCGCGCTATCTGGTGCAGGAAATCGGACGCGAGCCCACGCCGGAAGAAATCGGCGAAAAAATGAACCTGCCCGCCGACAAGGTGCGCAAGGTTCTGAAAATCGCCAAAGAGCCGATTTCGCTGGAAACTCCAATCGGCGAGGAAGAAGACAGCCATCTTGGAGACTTCATCGAAGACAAGCAGGTTGTTTCGCCCTCGGAAGCAGCCATAAGCCTTAATCTTGCCGAACAGATGCGTAATGTTCTTACCACACTTACGCCGCGGGAAGAGAAAGTGCTGCGCATGCGTTTCGGAATCGGTGAACGTTCGGATCATACTCTTGAGGAAGTGGGGCAGAATTTCGATGTCACGCGCGAGCGTATCCGGCAGATAGGGGCCAAAGCTCTCAAGAAACTGCGGCACTCCAGAAGATCGGAAAAACTCAAGAGTTTCATAAACAAGTGAAACTCCCGTATAAACTGTTCTTTTTAAAAAAATTAGTTGCATTTTTTTCGACACTCATTAATATTCCTGCATGCGGTGGGCCTATAGCTCAGTTGGTAGAGCTCCCGGCTCATAACCGGAGGGTCCCAGGTTCGACCCCTGGTGGGCCCACCACTTAAATAGCCCTGGTCCCGGTTTTGATGGGAGGACAGAGGGGTAAATGAGTAGTTGTTCAAAAACTTACATTTCAATAACGCCAGTTGAAGACGCTCGGACTCCGTCCGAGCGTTTGTCGTTTCGGCCTTCTGATTTTTATCCATTCTGCATTAGTTTTGCTGGAGTAACATTTGCCGCCTTGAAGGAGGTTCTCTGTGCGTGAACAGCTTGAATTACTGGTAGCTCTTCAGGAACTTGACACTCATATCGTCGGCCTGGAGGATGAGCGCAACAAGATTCCCGAAGCCATAAACAATCTGGAAGAGAAGGTTGTCGTAAAGGAAAAGCGGCTGGAAGACGTTATGAGCCAGCTTGCCACCCTAGAAGACGAGAAGAACGAGAAAAAGCGCGCTGTCGAACTCGAAAAGATACGCCTGAAGAATACCCGCAACAAAGAATCCACCATACAGAACATCAAGCAG
>JAKQSH010000342.1 GCA_029570245.1 Deltaproteobacteria bacterium
CACCGCACCGCTCTGCGGATCGCTCAGTTCGACATCACCTATAACCAGTACATATCGCGTAAACTGCAACGACCAGCCGTCCACAAAGGCATATTCCACGCCGCCTTCAGTGTATGGAAAGCCGGTTTCAAGCGCCCTACCGCCGCCCGCCTGCAAACGCAGACTGCCTTCTCCGGCGGCGTCCTCACTGGTGCATCCCGCGCCGATAATCAGCAGAGCCATGGCGAACAGACAAGCGCATCTTGCACAATCAATGCTTTTCATGTTTTCCCCCTGTTATTCGCGCCATTCCAGCGCGTATGACTGGCGCGACCTTACGCCGAAAAGCCACGCCAGATAAGCCTGGCTGTCGCTGTCTATAACGCAGGCACCATCGCCCGTTTCTTCGATGCAGGTTCCGTCATCGTTCACAATGCTGCCGAAGTCCACATTGGCAAGTTGTCTGTCTGTATAAATCAAGGTAACCGCGCGTCCTGGTCGTCCATCAAGTTCAACATCTGCCGGAATGCTTTCAACAATTCGCATGGTTCCTTCGTCTGGAATCGTCAAATGCCCCGAAAAGCGGATCGAAACGCCGTTTTTTTCCGCAACGCCAGCAATGACGAACGAATGTCCGCCGAGAGTTTCTAAAGCCGCATCGTCTGAACCTGCCGGAATCTCGCCGGGCGGATGAAAATGCAGTTCGAACATCCGGCAGAGACCTTTTTCACCATCGCTTATGCCCGTCGATACCGGCGTTCCGTCAAGAAGATCAATCACATACTGGCTGCGGACTTCGCCCAGCACCGTTCCTTTGTCAAATTGTGCATGAGCCGGACAGGCGTAAGCGGTTTTCACGCCCAGAAGCCGGTCCAGCAGTCCGGACTGCGCCTCGGAACTGTAGTAGTATATCGGACCTACAGCCAGCGCTGCGGCACTCAAGGTTATTCGCCACCCCTTACCGTTAGTGAAGGATTCCGCAGCCGCACCGCTTTCTGCCGTGCCTGCGACAGCGGTTTCGAACGACAGAAACTCGCCGGCGGTTCCGTCGCTGCAGGCCATGGGAGCGAGCGCGGAAAGCAGCACAAGCATTGCGATGTAAACGAGTGAATGTCCTGAATTCATTCTGTACTCCTTTCCTTTATCCGGGGCCCGCTGCCCGTCCGCATTCCGCACTCAAGCGAAACGGCGGACGGACAGCGACGACCTGCGGTTTACTATTCGTGTTCGTGTTCTTCTTCGGACATCAACACAAGCAGCTTAACTTCCGTGTCTTCTGTGACCTGGAACTCCACAATCGCCGGTTCGGGAGAAGAACCGTCTCCGGTATACGTGCCGGAGATGTGGAAATGATCCACCAGAACATCGGCACATTTGCCGTTCGGTCCCGGATTAGTAAAGGGAACTTCGTTGCCGTCCTTATCGTAGATGTTCGCCACGACGCCCGCCGTGTCGAGAAACATGACGTATTCGCCTGTCTCCATAACCGGGAAATGCATATAGTTGGAAGCATTCGCGGCCAGCAGATGAACTTCCATCACTTCATAAAGATGTGCGTGCGGGCCGGGTCTGCTGTCGGTGGCGTCCAGATGATGTTCTTCGGCAACGCTGTCCTTCTGCTCGTTGAAAATCCGGCAGGCCATTTCAGGGAAAGAGAGAGTGGAAATGCAGTTTGTCGCATCTTCCGGGTCTGTCTCATAATTCTCGTCACACTGACATGTCTCGTCCACCAGCTGTCCATGACCGCCGCACTCTTCATCGCCAGGATATTCACAGACGGCCTCGTCGGCTTCCTCGTGGCAGTGCTTCGTTCCGCAGGGCTCCAGAGCCATGACACCGTCGATGCAATTCTGCGCCGTGTTGTCGGAACAGGCGAACTCGCCGTCCCCGCACGTCATTGATTCGTCAACGCAGAACGCCCGGTAAGAGACGGCGCCGTCTTCTTCAAGTTCATGCTCTACGCAGGTCAGGCTCAATGCTTCGCAGTTCAGACCTTCGTGGAAATGCGCTTCCATGCCTTCAACAACGTGACACCATTGAATGCGGTTGCTGTCGCATTTCTCCCAACCGCTGCGTTCTTCGGTACAGACACCGTCCCATAATGCACCTTCAGTTTCTTCATCAGAATCGCCGTCCGCCGCACTGTCGTCTCCGCCGCATGCGGAAAGTGAAAGCAGAACAAGCAGAATAATATAAAGGAAAATTGTCAACCCGTATGATTTCATTGGTTTCTCCACCGTATTTGTTTAAAATGCCGTCTCTACAGAAATCCGCACAGCTGTTATCAGTCGGTCTTCACAGACTGCGAATCCTGATTGAGGCTGTTTGATTCTGGACACTCGCGTTCTCAGGTGCGACAGATCGCCGGCAAGACGAAGGAGTTTCCGGGCTTCTTTCACAACGGGGACGCACGCGCACATGCGGAAGGCACATGGGCATCCTCAAGCGGAGCGAATACCGCTTTTTACCGGCAACATCTTTCAAGCATTTCAGTCGGACCTGAAAATATGATTTCTGTAAACAGGTCAGGCCGGAGGAGAATTCATGGGGGCCAGAAGATGAATATCCAGGCGGACAAACGGAATTGATCCATCTGGCAGGCTGCCATCTGTGGCAGGAGGCAGTTGTGCAGAATCGCCTGAATCAAGCGCCGTCAGAATTGAAGACTGGTTAATATAAACACCGAACGGACAGGTTTCCGCTTTTCCATCGCAGTGTGAATGGGAAGCGGCTCTTATGCCCGGAAGCGATTTTTCTTCAAAAGATTCATGGATACAGTTGACTGTGTCCACAGAGGCGTGCAGATGAATGAACTGGCCGGTTTTCGGGTCAACGGCATGCGGCAGAGCAGCAAAGTGCAGAGACATAAACAGAGCCCGCAGCACCAGAGCCATAACTGCTGCGGCGCCCGAATATGCGCACAATCTCGATTGTACCGATCTGCGAATTCTTTTCACTTCTGCAAACTTAAAATTCGTTTCAACTGTCTGGAAAATTACTACCTCAATCGTACCTTGTCAACCGATATCGGTTTTCCGCAGAACAGAAAAAAATACAGACGACGCGACAGCCGTTTCATACTATGCACGGCGACCTGCATACTTCCGAATACGTTTTCAAGTTAACAGCTTTCAAACCGGATGTGCAGATATCGTCTACGCTCCACAACGACCTACGGTTCGCGGCATCGCAGTCAGACGCAGAAGAGGAAACACAACAGAAACAGAAAGGCGTTCCTGCTTCGGACTTATTGTATCCTGTTTGTTACGGCGCAATTTTGGTAAATTCCACACGGCGATTGCTGCGCCAGGCGTTTTCGTCGTGACCTTCCACCAGCGGCATTTCATCGCCATACGACATCATGTCGAAGCGGTCTTCTCCCACTCCCAGGTTAATGAGGAATTTGCGCACCGCAAAGCAGCGCAGTTCGCCCAGTGAGAGGTTGTATTCGCCGGTGCCGCGTTCGTCTGCGTGGCCTTCAAGACGCACTTTATAGGCTGGAAAGTTGGAAAGCCATTCAGCATGTTTTTTCAGAATTTCCTGCTGATCCAGTGCAATTTCCGACGAATCGAAATCAAAGTGGATGCGCTTGAGTTCGTATTCTTCACGCTTCGGATCGTTTTTGGGCAGCACCGACAGAGCTTCGTCAGCATTCTGGTACTCGCCGCGATTTTCGCCGGACTCGGAGTTCTTGACTTCCAGTTCGTCCATGCAATCCTTGTTTTCCTTTGCGGCAAAATAGGCGTCGTCAGAAAGACGCTTGGCAACGACGTAAAAGTCGCGGGCCTTTTCGTATTCTTTGCGCATGTCGTAATCATGCGCCATGTTAAGCTTCTGCTCGGCGGTCTGATACTTGGCCCAGGCGCACTTTTTGGCGGCGATGGCGTTGGCGAAGGCCTCTTCAGCCAGCTGGCGTTCGACGATCGGCTGTTTCGCGGCGCAGCCGGAGACCAGCAGCGCCGCAGCCGCGAAGGCCGTCAGCGCAAATATGATGATTGTTTTTTTCATGCTATTTTTCATCGCCCACCTCCTGGAACATGGGTGACCAGTCAGGAGTGCTGAAGGAGCCTGGCTGATAGGAAATCTGTTTCTGGGTTTTGCCGTCGGCAGTCATTATCCAGAGCTTGTATTCGCCGGTGCGGTCAGAACTGAAGACGATGTGCCTGCCGTCCGGCGACCAGGCGCAGTCTTCGTTTCTGCCCTGATCCTGAGTCAGACGTGTGATTTCGCGCGTGGTCGCATCAACGATGAAAAGATCGTAACCCATCATTTCGTCGCGGCCCGAAAAACAGATTTTCTCGGAATCGGGCGACCAGTTGGGCGACTGATTGTATGTCCCCTGGAAAGTCAGACGTGTTGTCGCCCCCGAAGCCGTATCCAGCATGTAAATCTGCGGCGAACCTGAGCGGTCGGAAACGAAGGCAAGACGTGTATTGTCGGGAGCCCACGAAGGTGAAGAGTCGATGCCCCAGGCATTGGTAAGGCGGCGTCCGTTCGACCCGCCAGTGCTTATGCTGTATATTTCCGAGTTGCCGTCCTTCGAAAGCGTCAGCGCAATTTTCGAACCGTCCGGTGAAACGTCGGCGCCGACGTTGAGCCCGCGATAAGAGGATACTTTCATCAGTTTCGAACCGCGCGACAGCCCGATGCGGTAGAGATCGGGATTGTTGGCTATATATGAAGTGAAATAAATTTCCTTGCCGTTCGGATGCCATGTCGGCAGCAGGTTAAGATTGGCGTTGTCAACCAGTACAAAACCGTTCTCGCCGTCGAAGTCCATGACGTATATCTGTTTGACGCGGTTGATCTGCCGCACCGCCACGATTTTTGTATTGAAGATCGAACGCTTGAGCGTGAAGAACTCGACCACGTCGTTAGCCAGACGGTGAATCAGGGCGCGGGCGTCCTTGCGCTGCACAGTGTATTTTTTCGTCAGCATTTCTCGCGCCAGAGCAACATCAAAAACGTGCATTTCTGCGGTGATTTCACTGTCGCTGATGGTGTAGCCGCCCTTGAGCAGACCGTCTGCGCCCACTTGCAGCCAGTTGGTGAAGTCGATGGAGCCGGCATCAATTCCGGCTTTTGTGGGGTCTTCCAGAAAACCTTTGGGATCAAGCACTTCGAAAAGTCCCGTCAGGCCCAGATCGTTTCGCATAACATTGCCGGACAACTCCGCGAACCCCCATTTGTCCTCACCTTCGCCGATGTTCTTGAACGAAGTAATGGCGATTGGGTACTTGCGGAACTCCGCAGAATCGACATCGACCTGCAACTGTGCCGAAGCCACAGCTGGCAGCAGCAGCAGAGCAGCCATTAAGAATACAAAACACGAACTTCTCATGGGGCGCTAATCCTTCCGTGTAAAATTCACAAGTATGCCCTGTTTCATTACAACATCTTTAATCATGTCGTCCGGCAGCGGCACGGTGCGCGTCATTTTTACGGCGCGCATGGCCGACGAATCGAACATACGATTGCCGGAGCTTTCTTCCACATTCTGCGATATCACGTTGCCGGCCATGTCGATGCGGATAAGTATCCGGCACGAAAGGCGCTTCAGCTCCTCAGCCGGAATTATGCCGGGAACCTCCCACTGCTTGCGGAAAAGCTCACGCAGCAGCATGGCGTAGGCGTTGCTTAAAATGCCCATACTGCGCGACGAAGGCGCACCGACAACGCCGTCAGGTCTGCCGTCAAGGCGTGTAGCCTGACCTTTGGCTATTTTCGCCAGAGCTTTCTCCATTGCCTCACGACGCTTTTTTGCAGCATCGTCTTCGCGCAGCTTTTCTTCCTCTTTTTTCGGGTCGGGAGTCGCCGCCTTTTCGGTTTCACGCGTGACTTTTATTTTCTCTTCTTCAAGCTTGCCGCGCTTAACCGTATTTTTGACAGGCAGCCAATGCTTCGGACGCTCTTCCGGCGCCCAGGCCACAGGTTCAACCATTATGGCGTGCCGGATGACAGGCGTGTCCCACAATTGCAGGCGCGTGTATATCCATGTAAGCGAAAATACGCCCATATGCAGAATAAGAGAGGCGACTATCCAGATATACCAGTCGTTCTTCTGCCGGCTCAGAAAATATCCGTATCCGTTGTCGTTGTCGAGCTGATCGGCGGTCAAGACGCTGTTCTCCTGCTATTTCTTCTTCCGAGTTGACTGGGCGGCCTGAGTCGTCGGGTCGAGCGGATCGGTAATCATGCCCAGCTTGCTTACGCCCGCACGACGCGCTATTGCCATAACGCGCACAACAACCTTGTACGCCAGGTCTTCATCGGCGTAAATGTAGAGTTCCTGCTCGTCCTGAATTTTATTGTTGAACTTGATTTTCTCTTCAAGCTCTTCAATGGAAACTTCGGTTTTGCCGAGCAGAATAACGCCGTCCTTATTGATGGTGAGTATGCTTTTGCCCTCTTCCGATTCGATTTCCACCGTCTCGGTTTTGGGCAGATTGATGTCCACACCCTGTTCTATCATCGGTGCCGTGACCATGAAGATAATCAGCAGCACCAGCATTACGTCAACCAGCGGAGTCACGTTGATTTCGGCCAGAGCCGTAGCCGGGCCTTTGTTCTGTGGAGAAAATCCCATGTGAGTTCCCCTGCCCCGTTAAAAGAAATGCCTGCGCACTATGTTGAGGAAATCGCTTGAGAAGTTGCCCATCTCAGAGCCCAGCACGCGGATTTTCTGCAAGAAATAGTTGTAGCCGATAACCGCCGGAATGGCCGCAGCCAGGCCGGTTGCGGTGGCGATAAGCGCCTCCGAAATACCAGGTGCAACGGTGGCGAGAGTGGCGTTGCCGACCTGGCCGATGTCATGGAACGATTCCATGATGCCCCAGACCGTTCCGAAAAGACCGATGAATGGCGCAGCCGAAGCGGTGGTGGCAAGGAACGGCACCAGTTTTTCCAGTATGGTTGTCTCACTGCTGGCGGCACGGTTCAAAGAGCGTTCAATGCTTTCAAGCTCGCCCAGTTCGGCGAAAGCCGAATCGGCGTTGTTGCCGCTGCCGCGTTTGCGGACTTTGGAAAGTTCGGTGTAACCGGCCTTGAACATCTGAGCGATGGGCGAAAGCTTCAGGCGTTCGCACGAATCGTAAATCTGATCCAGGCGGCGCGACTCCCAGAAAATACGCAGAAATTCGGCGGTTTCCTGCTCGGCGCGCTTGATCTGCCTGAATTTGTAAATAATTATGCCCCAACTGGTGACGGATAGAAAAATCAGCACAAGCAATACCAGCGCCACCACGAAGCCGGCTCCAAAAGCCAGGGCGAAAAAGTCTATTTCAGTCTGGGCGGCAACGGCGGCCTGCCGCGCCATATCAAACGCCGACAATGTCATCTGCATGTTAAGTCTCCAGAAAAACAACAGAATTCAAGCGCCTGCAGTATGGTGAAACACGCCGGAGCACAGACGCAACAATATATTGAATGCCTTATAGCACATAAGGCGGAGCAAGTCAAAATTATTGCTGAGGCGCACAAAGCGCAACATGTTGAAATAAATAGATAAATCACAGTTTTTCCGAAACAGGTCCGCCGCTGTTCATTTGTTGCGGCGTCATAAATAACCGATCGGCTTTCGTTTCGCCGCTCAGAGCAATAAGAACAACAGACCCGACGCCGTTTTTATTTCCGTAAAAAAATCACAATCTTCTGAATCCAACTCCTCCGCTATCATTAAGCGGTTGACTCCCGGTGGATTCATCCGCTAGAATCACGCGCGTTTTACCTTATTCAAGAGTGTAGCCGCAATGCCTGACATACGAAATTTCAAAGTGGAAGACTGGGGACTGATAGAATATATGACCTGCCACGAAAAGCAGCTGGTTTATCGCGACAGGCGTCTTGCAGACGAAATCCCCGATACGCTGGCGCTGCTGGAACATCCGGCTGTAATCACAATGGGGCGGCGCGGCGACCGCGACAATTCGATAATAAATCCCGGCCCGGTTCCGGTGGTTCAAACCGAACGCGGCGGCGATGTGACATATCACGGACCGGGTCAGC
>JAKQSH010000088.1 GCA_029570245.1 Deltaproteobacteria bacterium
TTGACGAAACCAGCAGCGGCTTGCGGAAACGGCTGATGTCCATTTTGAAGAGCGCGCCGAACCCGCCGATGTCGGTTGCGACTTCGGGGCGGAAGGTGCTTTTGACGTGCGGGCGTATAAGCTGTACGAAACGGTTGCCTTCGTCGATGTCTACGCCTGCCTGTCTGTATCTGTCGGTCTTTTCCATTGGCTCTTCCTTTCCGGGTTTTAAGGACAACAGGAATTTAGCCGCACAGCGCGACAATGTCAAATATTGAAGAAGAACCCTGCCATTCTGCGTTATCCTCTATATGCTTCCGTTTCCGGGACGGCTTCATGCTCAGGCCGTTTCAGAAATATTTACGAATTTACTTGCATTTCCGATCTTTTTGAGTAAATTGATACATCCTTATGATTTTCTTCTTTGAGAGTGGGCCCGATGCCCACTTTTTTATTAGTCGAACGAGAATTGAAAAGGTGAAAAGTTGATGGAAGGAAACCCCATGGAGCGGAAAATCCGCGCAATAATCGAACCCCGTCTGGCCGACGCGGGCTTCGAGCTGTTGCTGGTGGAATTCCGCGCCGGTTCGGGGCGGGCCTCGCTGCGTGTGTTTATTGACCTGCCGGAAGGCGGAATCGGCATGCAGCATATCGAAGAAGCCAGCCGCACCATAAGCGCGCTGCTGGATGTCGAAGACCCCATCACCAGCCAGTATTCGCTGGAAGTTTCGAGCCCCGGCCTGAACCGTCCGCTGGTGAAGGAGAAAGATTTCAAACGCTTCATCGGCGAAAAAGTGAAAATCAAAACCAATGTGTCCGTTGCCGGGCGCAGAAATTTTTATGGCCGACTGGTCAGCTTTGAAGAGGACGGCGCAATAATCCGCGTCGAAACCGAAGAAGGCACGGCTGAAATACAAATCAATCAGATCGCCAGGGCGAACCTGGAATATGACTTTGAGAAGAAGTCCCAGTAGTTAGGGCAGCATCACAGGAGAAGAAAATGCCTCAAGCCAATCTGAACTACCTTATTGAGCAGATCGAAAGAGAGAAGGGTATTTCCAAAGAAGTCGTAATTGAAACTCTGGAAGACGCCCTGCTTAAAGCCGCCCAGAAGAAATACGGTCTGCAGGACGATCTTGAAGCTCACTTCAACGAAGAAGTGGGCGAGGTCGAGCTGTTTCAGTTCAAGACCGTTGTTCGCAAGGTGGACGATCCGCACATTGAGATCGGTCTTGACGAGGCAAAGAAGCTTGACCCCGACACCGAGATCGGCGACTCCATCGGCGTGAAGCTGCCAAACACCGATTTCGGACGCATCGCCGTTCAGGTCGCAAAACAGGTTATAACTCAGAAGGTTCACGCCGCAGAGCGCGATCAGGTTTACGACGATTACAAAGACCGCGTCGGCGACCTAATAGCCGGCTCAGTGCGTCGTATCGAGCGCGGAAACATCATTATCGACGTGGGCCGCACCGAGGCTATTCTTTACGCAAAAGATCAGTCCCCGCGTGAAACTTACCGCGTGCGTGACCGCATCTTGGCTTATGTAATAGACGTAACCAAAACCACCAAGGGGCCGCAGATCATTCTGTCCAGAACCGATATCGGTTTGCTGCTTAAACTTTTCGAAATGGAAGTGCCGGAAATCGCAGAAGGAATCGTGCAGATAGCTTCGGCAGCGCGCGAGCCCGGTTTCCGCTCCAAAATTGCCGTTACTTCGCGTGACCCGGATGTCGATCCCGTCGGCGCCTGCGTAGGTATGAAGGGCAGCCGCGTGCAGAACATCGTTCAGGAGCTGCGCGGAGAGAAAATCGACATCATCGTCTGGCACCAGGACCCGGTAAAGTATGTCTGCAATTCGCTGGCTCCTGCAATCGTCAGTCAGGTGCTTATCGACGAAGACGAACATCTTATGGAAGTGACGGTTCCCGACGATCAGCTGTCTCTTGCCATCGGCACCAGAGGTCAGAATGTGCGTCTGGCTTCCCAGCTCACCGGCTGGCGCATCGACATTCAGTCGGAGTCCAAGGTCGAACGCATGGCGGAGCATGCACGCGAAATTTACCAGCGCATTGAAGGCGTCTCGCCGGAACTCGCCGGTACTCTGACTCAGCTAGGATTCCTCGGAATCGACGACATCGTAAAAGCCGACATCGACGATCTCAAGATTATTCCCGGACTCAACGAACAGGCTGCAGCCGATCTGGTGCGCAGGGCGGGCGAGCTTAAAGAGAAGTTGCGCGCCGAAGGCATCGACGTTGATGCTCAGCTCAAGGAAGAAGGCCGCAGCCGCAGTTCAAGACCGCAGGGGTCCACTCCGCTTGTCGAAGACAGGCGGCCTGAACTGCTGCGCATTAAGAATGTGGACGACGAGCTTATGGAGCGTTTGAAGGAGGCCGGATTCTACACGATTTCCGATCTTTACGACGCCAATATTGATCCCAAGGATTTTGCAGAGAAATTCAATGTTTCAATGCGTAAGGCCCGCGCCATTCTGCATTCTGTAAAGCTAAAATCCGAGAAGGGCAAGGATGGTGTGGCGCAGGATGAACCTGAAGGTGATGCCTCTGACAGCAGCGAATCAATGGAATAATTCAGATCGTCATCCTGCGTTTGTGAGTGAAAGAAACATATGAAATCATCTGAGGAAAATGCATTAAGGACTTGTGTAGGATGTGGAAAGTCAAAATCAAAAGACCATCTGATTCGTTTTATCGTTTCGCCGGAGGGGAAACTGGAACTGGATTACCGAGGCACTTACCCTTCCCGTGGCGCTTATTTGTGCCCACGGAAGGAGTGTTTCGATGCGGCGGAAAAAAAAGGCAACTGGCGGAAGTCACTGGATGTCGCCAGAGTGGTCTTCGAAAAGGAAAGATTGTTTCAGACTCTGCTTTCGGTAAACAGAACCAGGCTTCTGCACGCGGTCGGGTTGGCTCAGAAAGCCGGACGCCTGCTTTCAGGCGCGGACCAAGTAAAAGAAGGTCTGGAGCGTGGGGCGGTGAAACTGTTGATTCTTTCGGAGGACGCTTCCGCAAATACTCTGGACAATTTCAGGTATATGGCGGATTCTCTTGGGGTGGAAATCGTGCAGGCGCTTTCGATGGAAGACTGGGGCGCCGCACTTGGTAAGAAACCACGGGCTACTCTGGCTGTGACGGATGGGCCGTTCGCCCGTAAAATATACCATGAGATTGAAATATACACGGATTTGACAGCAGTGAAAAGCAGCAGGACAAGGGGTGATTGATGGCTAAGCAACGGGCATATGAAGTAAGCCGCGATCTCGGCATAGAAACCACTGAACTGATGGATTATGCCGAAAAACTGGGCATTTCCATCAAAAATCACATGAGCGGTATTGAAGACGACGATATCGCACGGATCAGAGTTCTGCTCGATAAAAAAAAGCAGGCTGCCGTAGTCGAAAAGCGCGTCGGCGGAGCCGTTATCAGGCGTCGTCGCATGGTAGGCGGACCGGAGGAAACTCAGCAGGAATCCGTTCGTGAGAGTGAAACGCTTTCCGAAAACAGGACTGCAAATTTTGAAGAAAGCCGTGAAGAACCTGACGGTTCCGATGAAATGCAATCTGCCGAATCTTCCGAAATGGTTCAGAGTTCCGAAGATGAGTCAGCAGAAAAATTCGTTCAGCAGCCGGACGAAGATGCTGTTCAATACGAAGAACAGGTTTATGAATCGGAACAGGAGCTTGTGGCGGAAGAGACTTTCGACTCCGCGCCTGAAAATGCAGTGTTGGAGGATGTTGCAGCTTCTGAGCCCGAAGCTGCCGCCGCTGATTCGGCTCAACCCACAGAAAATGTTCAAGAGGAGCCTGTTGTGGGTGAACCGGTTGCGGAAGAAAGCAAAACGTCCAGACCGAAGAAAAAATTATACAAGCCCAAGCAGATTGCCACTATTGTAAAACAGATCGACCTGGCCGAAATTATGGTCGATCGCACACCTAAGCCGCGTCAGGCTCCGCCGCCGAGAACACATGTTCCTCGTCAGGTTGTCAAAATCGAACCTGACATGCCGATTATAATTGAGGATAAGCACGAACGGCCTTCCGGCAAGACACTTAAGGATATTAATATCCTGGATGACTCCGTTATTGGAAAAGCCGGTAAGCGCCGTCCGCGTATAAAATCCAGCGGTGCATACGAGGAGCTTGACGATGGACGCAGAGGAGGCGGACACCGCTGGCGCCAGGTTATAGACGAATCGTATCTCAGACGACGCGGACGCAAGGGCGGCAAAAAGGGCAAGGATGGTCGCGATCTTCTCAAAAAGACCGAGCTTACCACGCCCAAGGCCAGTAAGCGTGTGGTAAAGATGGCCGCCGACATGATTCAGGTGTCCGAACTGGCGCACCGTATGGGAGTTAAAGCCACCGATGTCGTCAAAAAGCTGATGAGCATGGGCATGATGGTCGCGGCGACGCAGTCGATTGACCTCGACACCGCTACTCTTGTTGCCAACGAATTCAGCTACGAAATCGAAAACGTGAAGTTCGAGGAAAAAACCTTCCTTCAGGAAGGCGACGCCAGAGTTCAGGACCCGGATGAAAGGCCCCGTCCGGCTGTCGTCACTGTTATGGGACACGTTGACCACGGAAAAACCAGTCTGCTGGACAGAATCCGCAACACCCGCGTAGCCGAGGGTGAATCCGGCGGCATTACCCAGCATATCGGTGCATACAGTGTCGAACTCGAATCGGGCTCGTCAATTACATTCGTCGATACGCCAGGACACGAAGCGTTCACCGCCATGCGCGCCCGTGGTGCAAAAATCACCGATATCGTGGTATTGATGGTTGCCGCTGACGACGGCATGATGCCGCAGACCATTGAGGCTCTCAATCATTCGCGCGCAGCCGGCGTTCCGGTAATTGTCGCCATCAACAAAATCGACAAGCCGGAGGCAAACCTGCCCAAAGTATACGCTCAATTGCTCGAACACTCGCTGGTCCCGGAAAGCCTGGGCGGCGACACCATCGTTTGCGAAGTATCTGCCAAAACCGGCAAGGGCATTCCCGAACTGCTCGAAATGATTAACATTCAGGCTGGCGTGATGGAACTGCGCGCCAATCCGATGCGTGAACAAGCTCAGGGCATCGTTGTAGAATCCAAACTCGACAAGGGACACGGACCTGTTGCGACCGTTCTGGTTCAGCAGGGTACGCTTAAGGCCGGAAACGCATTCCTCTGCGGAACCCAGGCCGGACGCATCAAGGCCATGATAAGCGACAAGGGGCAGCGTGTTAAAGAAGCCTTTCCGTCTACTCCGGTTGAAATCTGGGGCTTCTCCGAAGTTCCGAACGCCGGCGATCTTTTCTACACTCTGAAAGACGAGAAGCAGGCCAGACTTATCGCCGACAACCGCAAACGCGAGAAGCAGGCCGAAGACATGTCGCACCAGAGCGCCGCGACGCTTGAAACCTTCATGCAGCGCATGGAGGAAGGCGCTATGAAATCGCTGTCCTTCATTGTCAAATCCGACGTGCACGGAACTGTCGAAGCTCTGCGCGAATCGCTGGACAAGCTGTGCGACGAGCATGTCAAAGTTTCCATCATTCACAGCGGCGTTGGCGGAATCACCGAAGGCGACGTATTGCTGGCGCTGGCTTCCAACGCCATCGTGCTTGGGTTCAGAGTGCGTCCCGAAGCCAAAGCCGCAAAACTGGCAAAAGACAAAAAGGTTCAGATCAAGCAGTACGACATCATATACGAACTTCTTGAAGACATCGAAAAGGCCAAACAGGGTCTGTTCGAACCGGTCAAAAAAGAAGAAATCATCGGACATCTGGAAGTTCGCAGTACGTTCTTCGTCTCAAAGGTCGGCACCATTGCCGGTTGTTATGTGCAGGACGGAAAGATCGACCGTCAGTCGAAGATTAGAGTCCTGCGAGACAATGTCGTCATATATGAAAGCCGCGTCGCTTCACTCAAGCGTTTCAAGGACGATGCCAAAGAAGTCACTTCCGGTTACGAGTGCGGCGTTGGTGTAGAAAACTTCAACGACATCAAAGTCGGCGACATCCTGGAAGTGTATAAAATCATTGAAGTCGCCTGGGACGGCAGCAACGCATGAAGTCGGAATCCAAAGGAACTCCGGGGCGCCGCAACGCCAGACTGAACCGGCTCTTAAAAGAGGAAATCAGCGCGATACTGCGGCGTGAACTCAAGGAAGATGTGGCGATGCTTATCACCATTACCGATGTGGAAGTGAGCGCCGATCTTTCGGGAGCCAGAGTATATTATTCTTTATTTGAGAGCGACGCGGAAAAGAAAAGTCTTATCGACACTTCCTTAAAAAACAAAGCCGGCGACATCAGGGGTGAACTGGGGCTTAATCTTCATCTTAAACGCATTCCGCGACTTTATTTCATTTACGATGAAACCGAAGAAAAAGCGGCTGATCTTGAAAGCCTTTTCATACAGCTGAAGAAGGAGAGCGAGGAAGATGCTTGAGCAGGACCTGAGAAAAGCCGTAGATGTAGTACGGGCCGCGCGCCGTGTTCTTATACTCAGTCATCTTCACCCAGACATCGACACTCTGGGAAGCGCCCTTGCAATGCATCACGCTCTGAGCCGCATGGGAAAAGAAACGGTGGTTTTCAACGATTCCGGTGTTCCGCCAACCATGAAATTTCTGCCGGGCTCGGAAGTCGTCGTCACAAAGGTAAATGCTCGCAGCCGTTTCGATTGCACGCTGGCGCTTGATTCCGGCAATCGTGACCGTTTCGGCGGTCCGTTGATGGATGAGAAACAGCGCGAACGCCTGGGCGTCATAATAAAAATCGACCATCACAAATTCGGTGAAGTTTTCGCCGACATAGACCTGACCGACACCGACAGCGCCTCAACCGGTGAACTGGTTTATCGCTTTCTGAAGCACTATCCGGTTGAGCCTGATGAAATCATAGCCACCAATATTTATTCGGCCATCGTCTCTGATACCGGATTCTTCAACTACTCCAACACAAGCCCCGGCGCCATGCGGGATGCCGCAGACATGCTGGAACACGGTGTCAAACCATGGATGGTGTCGCGCGCCATCAACGAGAACAAGGAAGTCGCCGACCTGCAGATACTGGCCGATGTGCTGCAAACCCTTCAGATTTCGGATTGCGGACGCTTTGCAACTCTGTATGTAACACAGGAAATGAAAAAGCTGCGCAATGCTCATACTTATATGCTTGAAGGCTTCGTCAACTATGCCCGCTCAATCAAGGGCGTGGAAGTTTCGGCGCTTCTGCGTGAAGAAGGTGAAGGTCTGTGGAAAGCCAGCCTGCGCTCCGCCGGCAATGTGGATGTCGCCGAAATCTGTGCAAAGCTGGGAGGCGGCGGGCACGCCAATGCCGCAGGTTGTCATATGAATGGGACGCTGCCTTCTGTGAGAAAGAAGCTTGAAGGTCTGGTTATGAAACGTCTCGCCAGGTTGGATACGGGGAAATAACAACAATTCAGCCGCAGTCCGGGGAGGTCTGGTATGTATGAACAGTTGAAGGCGCGCATCGAATCGCGTAGCGCTGTTGTAGGCATTATCGGTATGGGGTACGTGGGTTTGCCTTTAATGCTGGAGTTCCATCGTTCCGGTTACAAAATTCTTGGATTCGATACAGACCCTGTTAAAGTTTCGGCCCTTGCCGCCGGAAAGAGTTACATAAAGCATATCCCCGGCGAAAAAATAGCAGCCATTGCCGCTTCACAGCAATTCACTCCCACCAGCGATTTTTCGCGGCTGGCCGAATGCGACGCCATTATAATATGCGTTCCGACTCCGCTTAACGCAAACCGTGAACCCGATCTTTCGTTTGTGGAAAACAGTGTTCGGCAGATTGCAAAAACGTTGCGCCCCGGACAGCTGATTTCTCTGGAATCCACCACCTGGCCCGGCACAACAGATGAAATTTCGAAGCCCATTCTCGAAGAAACCGGTCTGGTTTGCGGCAAAGATTTCTTTCTGGCCTTTTCGCCCGAACGCGAAGACCCGGGCAACAAAAACTTCAATACCCGCACCATTCCTAAAGTCGTCGGCGGTCTTAATAAAGAAGACGGTGATCTGGCGGAACTGCTTTATGCCAGCGTCGTTGACCGCGTAATCAGAGTCCGCTCCACACGCGAAGCCGAAATGACCAAGCTGCTCGAAAACATCTTCCGCTCGGTAAACATCGCTCTGGTGAACGAACTGAAGATCGTCGGCGATCGTATGAACATCGACATCTGGGACGTAATAGACGCCGCCAGTTCCAAGCCTTTCGGCTTCATGCCGTTTTATCCGGGGCCCGGTCTGGGCGGGCATTGTATCCCGATAGACCCCTTCTATCTGACATGGAAAGCGCGTGAGTACAAGATTTCTACGCGTTTCATCGAACTGGCTGGCGAAATCAACACATCCATGCCCGATTTCGTCGTGCATAAAGTGGCTGAAGCCCTGAACGAAAGGTTGAAACCGCTTAAAAACAGCAGCGTTCTTGTGCTGGGCGCCGCTTATAAAAAAGACATCGACGATTATCGCGAATCGCCTACTTTCGAATTGATAGAGCTTCTTAACGAGCGCGGCGCGAAAGTCAGCTATAACGACCCGCACATTCCCAAATTCGGCCCCAGCCGCAAATTCCCCTGGGAGATGCTGAGCACTGAACTTACTCCTGAAAATCTGGCCGCCGCCGACTGTGTGCTTATTGCCACCGATCACAGCGCCTATGATTACAATTTC
>JAKQSH010000359.1 GCA_029570245.1 Deltaproteobacteria bacterium
CGAAGGTGAAAGCAGCGGGCAGTTGTGGCTCCTGCAGGGCGGACCCGGCGGACCCGGTTCCGATTTCGCCGGGTTCATGGAAAGCATGCATCTTCTGTATCCGAGCCTCGATCTTTATGCACCGGATCATCGCGGCACCGGCTACAGCGCCCGTCTGGGCTGCCCGGATCAGGAGCGCGACTCCAGTTCGTCCGGTTTCAATATAACGTCCGGCGAGTGGCCGGCCTGCGTCGAAAGCTTGAAGGAACAATGGGGCGTTGACGGTTTGGCGCAGTTCTCCGCGAGCAATGCTGCGCGCGATCTGGGTGAGACGGTCGAACTTTTTAAGGAACCCGGCAAAGATTTGTTCATATATGGCGCATCTTACGGAACTTACTGGGCGTTGCGTTACATGCAGCTTTATCCAGACCAGGGAGCCAAGATGATTCTGGATTCCATCTGCGCATCCGGTTACTGCAAGCTGGTTGAATATGATTCCAATTTCAACATGGTCGGCAAGCAGTTCATGGACCATTGCGCATCAGACGAATTCTGCAGAAGCAAGCTGGGCGACGACGCCTGGGCCTTTATCGGCAATATGCTGGATGGTGTTGACTCCGGTTCCTGCGCGGCGCTCAGCGACGCCGGTCTTGATCGTTCGTTCGTGCGTCAGGTCTTCGGAACGCTTATTACCAGCTGGTTCATGCGGCCATATATCGCCATGATGGCGTATCGTCTTGAACGCTGCTCGTCTTCGGACGTGGATTTTCTGCTGGAATTTCTTAACATGCTTTTCAGCGACGGAGACGTTTCCGTGCAGGACAAACTGTTCTCTACCGCTTTGAACAGCAATATAACTTTCTCCGAATTATGGGGCGAAGGTGATGTTACTCAGGACGATTTGAAGGCGATTATCGACGGTGCCTATGTATCCCCCGACGCGGCCTGGTACATGGCCGGACGCTACGACATGTGGCCGAAATATGAAAAAGACGAATATTATTCGCTATTCGCCGATTTCAGCGGGCCGATTCTGATGATGAACGGTACGCTTGACCCGCAGACTACGCTCGAAATGGCATTGCCGATGAAAGACATTTATACTGCGGAGAATCAGTATTTCATCGAATTTCCACGACTGCCGCACGGCGTGATCTTTCAAACCCCGGATTTGCAGTCAACCGACATGCCATGCGGTCTTAACGTGTTTTTCCAGTATCTCGACAATCCCGAAACTGCGCCGGATTTCAACTGTGTTGCAGATATTCCGGCGATCAACTGGGCCGGAGACGCTTTGATCAACAAGCAGCTTTTCGGTACTGAAGACGTTTATGAAGGGACCATTTCTCCCAGCAGAAAGTCAGCCATACGCCGTGAAGTGGCGCTCGAACTGGAAAGGGTGAGGCGTCTGCTGCGCGAGCGGAATATTACTCTCGGTTCTCATTGAAAAAAAATCAAGGCGGTTTTGCGTTAAGGCGATGCGGGCCCCGCAGTGGCCCTCGTTTCTTATATGCGCAGCATGTCCGAGTAAGAACCTTCCACAAGGTCTGACGCGGCAATGTTGAATTTACGCAGCAGAAATTCAAGCTGTTTGTTGCCGTCCGAATCTGACGCTCCGTCAGACATGACGGCTTCGAATTCGAGAAAAGCACCCAGCCCTTCAACTTCGTCGATATGAATGCGCACGTTTTCGTACAGGAACAGAGTGCGCTTTTTCCGCACAACCACCATGACGCCATATGCCGCAGTCAGCAATGTCTTCAGCAATTCCGGCTGTAAAACCGGGTATATTTCATAGTTGGATGTTCTGGGGCCCTGAACATTCGGGCGCATGTAAAAAATAAGCTCGCAATGTGCGCCGCTGCCCGATATTTCCCGCAGCTTCAGCCGACCGGCATCGCAGTTGAAATAGGTGTCGATATGGTCAAATTCCGCAGCCGGTCCGCAGTCGCACAAACGAGCGGCGCATTCGCGCGCAGCAGGAGGATCAGCCAGCCTGGCTTTGATTTCGATGTTGCGCATGGCTGGAATCAGTAGTTCTCGTCAGACAACTTTTTAGCGATGTTGCGGTACAGCGTAAGATGGTGGAAATCGTCGGAGTATGTCGCCACCTGGCCTATTTCGTCGGCGTGGTCGGCGTTGATTATTCCCTGAAATTCGCCGTATGTGGCGGAATTCTGCTCTACCATTCCGTCATTGGGGCCGTGGCCTTCAGCCGGATCGCCATTAAGAATCAGGCTGTATGAAAGCGCCAGGAAAGTGCTGACTCGTTCGTCTGCATGGGAGGCGCGGCAGCTGGAATCGAACATGCCGCAGCTTACGCCGGCCCACGACCAGTAGCGCACGCGCGGATCGTCAGGGTTGGCGGGATTGAAGATGTTGTTCATGTAGTCCGTCGAAATGAAATACAGTGCGGCCTTCAGATCGTTTTCGCTGGATGCGCCGAACAGATTGAACATGAAGTCCACCAGCCCAGCCAGAATATCCTGACCGATGCCCGGAACATTGCCGATTATTATGTCTCCGACCACACTGCCCTTATTGGGCGTCGCCACCATGGCCAGAACGGCCACATCGTCACCGTGATGCATGCTCGAAATGAACTGGCGGGCGTCAAGACCGCCCTGGCTGTGAGCTACAAGGTTAAGTTTGCGTGCGCCGATATTGGTGAGAATTTCCATAAGCTGTTCTTCGACCATCGCGGCGCGCACTTCAGAGCTCTGAAAGCTGGGAACAACCGTCGCGTCAACGTCGTATCCCATATTATCAAGGTCTTCTTCAACACCGTTGAAATACGTCAGCAGATTGAACAGCGCCGAATCGAACCCTCCCATGCCGTGCATGAGGACGATTGGGAAGCGCGTAAAGCGCGTTCCGCAGTTGGCGGTACAGGCCGCGCTCAATTCGTACTCACCGTAATACCGGTAATCTTTCCCGGAAACTGTAATTAGATATTCGCCGGAATAGGGCAGGATTAATGTCGTCTGCGTGCCGTTCATAGGGAACTGATCCGATTCGTCGAAATAGCGCGTTCCGGCGCGTCTGCCCGAAGCGGATGCCGCATCGTTTATGGTCAGGCGACCCAGCAGCGGATTGTCGATTCCGAGCGGATTCAGCGTTACAGTAACCTGCATTCCTGCAGCTCCGGCCACCAGATAGCCGTCGGTCTGGCATTCGGCCTCGATTTCGCCTTCAATTGTCCAGCTGTTGACGCTGAATTTCGGCTCTGCTTCTGCGGTCCAAAAATCGGTCGGGTTGCTTTCGGCGTTGCACAGCGGTTCCGGTTCAATCTCCGGTTCTGTTTCCGCTTCTGCATCCGGTTCGACTTCCTCGTTTTCCGCGTCGCTGTCGCCGTCGGTTTCCGTGTCGGCATCGGAAACATTTTCTCCTTCGGAGTTTTCCTTGTCGCCGTCGATTTGCTTGTCGCAATCTGTGTCTGCCTCATCTCCGGCTTCCACTTTTTCGGCGTCTCCATCTGCCTTGTCGTCTATTTCAAATTCCGTGTCGCCGTCCACCGGATCAATATCGCCGGAGTTCAGGTCAGAATCGCTGCTTTCGGTATTTTCGCAATCTCCGTCGCTCAGCAGTCCCTGCATCTGCTCCGAGCTGCAGGCACAACTTAGAAGTACAATAAACGTAAACAGTACAAATGGACGCATGGACGTGAACCTCATTCTGATCTGTGCAAATCCCTTTGTTGATGATACATCAGAGATTGACCGGATTGCACTGTTTATTTGAAATTCGTTAAATATCAGAAGGAGCCTTTTCGGTATCTGGAGAGTATTGCAGTTCAGTCAATCGCTGCGCCGCCTTTGCACGACTCGAAGTAGTCTTTCAACTCCGGGTGCAGGCAGAGGTCTATGCCGAAGATGTCGTGGGTTGCGGGTCTGTTATCCGGGTTGTAGCGTCCGTCGCGCCAGACGATCAGGTGGTCATACATCTTCGCGTCCCAGCGCGCACCGGGAGAATCCGTAAGCTGCCAGCTTTTCTGTGTCGGAAAATGGTAAATGTAGATGTCACCATCGGCATTTGAATCGCAACAAAACTCCTGCCCGGATATTCCATCGTGACATTCGTAATACAGCATCCAGTCGCCCCAGAGATCAAGCGCAAAATGATCATCCGTTCCTGATGATTTCTTGAAGTAATCGGCTTTCTCAGTCTCTCTGTCGTAAAGAACCAGAGATTTGCCGCAGCCATTGTATGTGCTAATGGATTCTGAAAGATCAAGCCATGTGGCGTACTTGTCGGAAATGCGCGGGTAATACATCTCCTGTGGCGTATCTGTCAGGAGCGTTTCAACGCCCGTCTCGAAACTCTTCAACACCATGGCGCTGTAGCCTATGGAATACAGCATGCTCTGGCCGTATACGTCGAATTCCGTCGCCGGTGCATCGGAGAGTAAGTCCAGACGCTCGGCTGCGCTCCCGTCTGTGGTGAAACTGTAGATGTGATAAGAAAGTTCTTCCGGACTAAGGCGGTTATCCAGCCAGTATGTTTTAGCACCTGTACTGTCGAGCAGGTCTTTTTCGCTCTCAGTGTTCTCCACCAGAGCTGTCGTCATGTCATTGAGATTAATCGAATACATGTACTTTGCGTACAGATGGTAATTTTCGGTGTCGACAATGTAGTGATCTCTTTTTGTATAATACGCATACCCGGAGCCTATGCTGCATTCATCAATAAGTGCCCCATCAGATACATCGGCAATTAAAACGCCCGTTTTGCTCTCATAATCAAATACCTTAACTCCGTTTTTGTATGGAGTCGAAACACTGCCCTGACTGAAAGTCATTTTTTCTCCATGAATATCGAAAGCATAAATCCGATCTGCATCTCTCAGCCCCAGCGTAAATTCTCCAGTGTCATTTGTGTATTCAAACTCCAGGTCGATTATGCAGGGGCGCGGCCCGGAGCCGTCGCTGTCGCAGCAGGGCAGACTCGGCCAGGGCGTCGATGCCGGATTGCAGGCCGTCGTATCGTAATCCCGATCCCTGTCAGT
>JAKQSH010000362.1 GCA_029570245.1 Deltaproteobacteria bacterium
GCAGCTTATGAATGCGCGCGCTTCGCGCGCGCATGTGCGACAGAGCGCAGCTTTAAAACCCAAACGACCGCCACTCCGTAAAACCGCAGAGGGAGAGACGATAAACGCCGGTGGTGTTTTCAAAACCGGGGAATGCTCAGAGTATAAGTATAAATGCCGGTGCTGCGCTACGCCTGCCGGGCCTGCGTATTAATGCGGATCATGCCCGGATTTGTTTAACGGCAGCGGAGGCATTGCCCGGAGAGTCCGACCCTTATAATGCGCCTGAAAGCGATTTAATGGCAAAGTGACAGTTGACAAGACGGCCCGAATGGCTTAAAACTCCGCAATCGCAGTTCATTTCACAGGAGACGGCCTTGAAGCACGACCAGATGGATAAAATAGCCGTAATAGATTTCGGCGGTCAGTACGCACATCTTATCGCCAACAAAATCAGACGCCTGCACGTTCTGGCCGAAATCCGCCAGCCGGAAGACCCCACCGATCTGTTCGCTCAATATCGCGGCATAATCTTTTCGGGCAGCCCGGCTTTTTCGGCGCACGATCAGGATTCCGACTGGAACAAGGGCGTTTTCGACCTGGAAATTCCCATTCTGGGCTTCTGCTTCGGACATCAGGAAATCGCCAAGCACTACGGCGGCAAAGTCGAGCAGCGCGGGCGCGAATTCGGCCCGGCGGAAATCGAAATCTACCGCGAGTCGCCCATTTTCAAAGGTCTGGGGCCGCGTGAAACGGTCTGGATGAGCCACAACGACACCGTCACCGAAATCCCGGAAGGCTTCGTCGAACTGGCCAAAAGCCATCTGCCGGACGGTTCCGCGCCATACGCCAACACCGCCATCGCCAACGAAAAACTGCGCCGCTACGGTTTTCAGTTTCATCCCGAAGTTGACGACACCGTACACGGCGACGAAATGCTTTCGAATTTCGTATTCGAAATCTGCGGTTGCGAGGCTTCGTGGTCGATGGAACGCTACATGGCCGAACAGATGCAGCTCATAAAAGAGCAGGTTGCCGGGCGTGGTGTCTTTCTGCTGGCCTCCGGCGGCGTCGATTCCACCGTCTGCGCCAAACTCATCGGCGATGCCATCGGCCCGGAAAACATGCACCTGCTGCACATCGACAACGGTTTCATGCGCAAGAACGAATCCGCCTGGGTTCTGAACGAATTCCGCCGCATCGGGCTGGGAGAAAATCTGCACTTTGTTGACGCCTCGGAGCGTTTCTTAAAAGAACTTGAAGGCGTTTTCGAGCCGGAGCGAAAGCGCCGCATCATAGGCGAAACATTCATCCGCGTTTTCGAAGAGGAAGCCGCACGACTCAACCTTTCGAATTGCCTGCTCGGTCAGGGCACGATTTATCCCGACACCATCGAGTCCGGCGGCAGCAAACGCGCCGATGTTATAAAAACGCACCACAACCGCATTCCGCTCATAGAAGAAATGATCGCCGCCGGGCGCGTGATAGAACCTCTGAAAGACCTTTACAAGACCGAAGTGCGCGAACTTGGTGAGCTTTTAGGCATCGACCCGAAGATGGTCTGGCGCCATCCGTTCCCCGGCCCCGGCCTGGGCG
>JAKQSH010000372.1 GCA_029570245.1 Deltaproteobacteria bacterium
TCTCCTTCACCCTCGCCTTCACCTTCACCCTCTCCTTCGCCCTCTCCTTCGCCCTCGCCTTCACCTTCACCTTCGCCGCCATCTCCGCCGCCGCAGGCGCTGAATACTGGGATGCTGCATGCAAGCAGCATCACAAAACAGAACAGCCAGACATTTCCCAGGGGTCTTTTCATTACTTCCTCCTTGCGCCGGACTCCGGCATGGCAACCTGATAAATTCCAAAAGAGCGAACAGGTAAACTGAATAATTCGTTGTTTGCGTCAATCAGATATCGGACATTCTCCTCCCAGAGCATTTCTTCGTCTGCTTCCGAATCCATATCGCCATCGACAGCAGACTGACCAAAGGTAAGTACGCCCGTTTTTCCGTCAATGTTGTAATAAAGCTGCAAGCTGAGCGAAGAGTCAGAAGCCAGAAGACCTTTATACAGCGGTAGAGTAAGCGAAGAAGCTTTCTTCAATAGAACCGGCTCGGAACCATTAAGTGCCGACGCTCCGATTCTTATGGCCGGACCGGCGCCTGTAACGCCCTCTGCGAATTCGAAATCCTGTGCCCCGGTAATAATGATTCGCGCATCCGCCGAAAGCGCACCGGCGTCCAGCAACAGCGAACTGCCGTCAAGCGCATCGCCCGGCAGACAGTAAGCCACGGTGCCGCCTTCAGCAGCTTTAACCGTCACATCGTTGTTGTGCGAAATTCCCGAACAGCGGCTTTCCGGCAGAGTTTCCCATTCGACATCGTATTCTGGAATGACTTCGAAATCGAACTCGTAGGCGTCGTCGTCGTCATCTCCGTCAACGATAGGAATTCCGGGGTCCTTTCCGCCGCAGCCAAGCGCCGGAAGCATCAGGAAAATCAAAAAAGCATAAAATGTGATGTTTGCTGTTCTGTTCATTTTTATCAATGGAATGTGTTAAAGCGCACAATTGATACCGAGTCGCGATAAAGCTTCAACTGCCCGGCGCTGCTCATACCGAGAATTTTTGTATAAGCCTGACCTTCTCCCGGTATGTCGCGAGCGCGACCGACCGCGATTCCGGTAAGAATTTCCTCCGGCGGCAGATAAACGCCTACGAAAAGTCCGTTGCGGGTTGAAGCCTGATAACTCTGATTGGGAATAGGGTTGGAGAAGTCAGTGTTGAAATATCCTGTCTTATATGGCGTAGCTTCCAGGAACCCGACCACGCTGCTTTCTACTGCGCGTACATCGTCGGCGCAGTCGCGCACCTGTCCGACTACTACGCCGTATCCGGCCGGCACTCCACCTGACATGCCCAGCGCCTGCGCAAAGGTGTTGAAGCGCTGCCTGGTAACCGGATGAACCGTAATCTCTACAGGAATCTGATTCAGATCGGCGACGCCGGCTTCCGGTTTGGAAACGAAAATGCCCCAGTCCCAGGTTTCAACGACTTCAACCTGCGGGTTGTCTTCGGCGACACGCTTCGTCATAATAACCATCCACTGGCCGGCATACGCATCGGTAAAGGTAACTGTGCCGTTCGCATCGGTCACGCCTTCCCGCTGCACGACTTCAAGATTGTTGGCGTGATACAGCTTAACGGTAATGCCGGACTTGTCGCTCATCTGCCACCACGGATCGACAATAACTTTCATATCGAAGAGAGAGGAACCGTCGTTGGACATATCCGGACCGGCATTGACACAGGAAATGTCCGGCACTTCGGGATTGCTGCCGCCGTCTTCGTTGACAAGGTCCCACTTGCCGTTTCCTTCTTCATAAAGGCGAACTTCGGTTGAAACAATCGGCAGACAGATTCCGTCGGTAAAGTTCGGTATTTCCTTTATGCATACTCCGCTTTCGCAGTCGGTGCTTTCCACGCAGAGGCGCGGCGAGAAATCAGGGCCGGTTCCGTGATCTTCGTCAACATCCTTATCCTCTTCGGCGTCGATATCTCCATCGTTTTCGATATCGCCGTCAAATTCCGGGTCGTGGTCGATATCGCCGGAACTTTCCTCGTCGCCATCGCCTTCTGAAGGTTCTTCAAAAATGCCGCAGCGGTCTTCATCAAAGCAGCAACCGCCTTCCATGGAGTCCTGACAGGGACGACGCGGCGAGCAGTAGAACATTTCGCGATTTCCGTCTTCGTTGAGATTGTCGATTTTTTCGCTGCACGAACCGCTGCCTGAACAGCCCAGACAACCCAGCTCTTTCATGCAGTCGATGCGGGCTTCGCGCTTGTTGGCCATTTCTTCCGGCAGTACATACGAGGGACACTCAACACGGTAGTTGCAGAGTTTGAAGCACTCGTTGAAGTAAATTGCGAAAGCTCCAAGATTTTTTGTGGAGTAACTGATAACACGATGATCGCTTTCACCTTCTTTAAGCGTCAGATTCTGCTCGGTCGCGGCGACATATTCGGGAGTTTTTCCTGGAACTATTTTTTTGAGAGAAAAAGCGTAGCTTCCGAACAGCGGAGAGACTTCCTCGTCCGAGGTTGATTTCGTAATTCCACCGGAAAGATCAAAATACAGCCGTACCGGTTTTTCAAGCTCGATGGAAGGCTCGAACATGTAAACGTTGGACATAAGCCAGAGCTGATCGGGATAGCTGTCTGACGACATGCTGCTTATTCTGAATGCAGTGGGTTTACTGACAGTGCCCTTTTCGAACTGCAACAGCACAAAACCATCGTCCGATACAAGCACGCCTTCGTCGTCGGGACCGATAACAGTCTGAGCGTCTCCGTCGCCATCGGCGGAAACATTGCTTTCGGGGTCCGACATGCAGGAGACAAGCGAAAGCACCACCGCCAGGAGCGCCGTCACACATAAAACCGCACCGGCGGAAACCGGGAATTTTTCAGAGCGGAAAAGCATGGACTACCTTCTTCCATCGGGAAACCGAAGTTTCAGGAGACACTTGCTGACATACACTTAACTTGATAATTTAAATGAAAAAAAGGGGCGATGTCAAGCTGCCCATCGCCCCTGATGTCGTTTTATAACAATAATTTTCAGATGATGAATTTCGCGTCAGCCGCGGCAGTCTTTTTCATCTCGGCGGCATACGACTCGTAGCCCTTGCGCCCCATGAGACCATAAGCATATTTCTTGCCCAGTTCCACTCCCGGCTGATCGAACGGATTGACGCCGTACAGGTAACCGGCATAGGCCGTCATTGCTTCGCCTAAAAAGAGCAGCTGGCCCAGAGTATACTCGCTTATTCCGGGCAATCTGATTTCGTAGCTCATGCGTCCGGTTTTTGTCAGCGCAAAGCGCGATGCGGCTTCTTCGGCCTGAATCAGCTCGGACATGCTGTGACCGGCCAGATAATCGTAGGCGGCGGGCAGCTTGGTTCTGGGCGGAAATTTTGCGGGGTCGTTGAATTTTTCGTTGCGCACAAAAACAAAAAGCTTGTCGTTGGGTCCTTCTATGTAAAGCTGCATCTGCGAATGCTGGTCGATGGCGCCCAACGCCTTTATGGGAGTGGTGCCGCAACCGGCGGGATTGCCCTTTTCATCAAGGGCTTTGCCCAGCGATTCGGCCCAGAGCTGACAGAACCACTCAGCCCAGCCCTGCAGTTTGTCTGCATATGGAAAAATCACAGCCATGTTCTTATTAAAAGACGTGTCAGCCATATGGTGAATAACAGCCAGCGTCAGTGCGGGATTTTTGAACAGTCCGCCGGAAGTGCAGCGCCCGGCCATATCTGCGGCGCCACTGAGCAGGTCTTTTACGTTCAGACCCAGACACAGCGCAGGAAACAGACCGACCGCCGAAAGCATCGAAAAGCGTCCGCCGACATCGGACGGAACCTCAAGCGCTGCTATGCCTTCTTCTTCGGCCATTTTGCGCAGCGAGCCTTCTTCAGGATCGGTTGTGAACAGGAGGTGCTTCTTCCATGTATCCGGTAGACGGCGCATGAGAAGTTCACGAACCAGCGCGTACTGTGCCGCCGTTTCTACTGTGGAGCCGGATTTGGAAACGATGTTGAAAAGCGTATGGCTCAGGTCGAGGCGATCAGTCAATTCTTTAAAGCTGTCGGGATCGGAGTTTTCGAGGAAGTAAATCTTCATGCCGCCGCGTTCCAGTCCCGGAAGTTCGTTATAATAACGATGTTTCAGAGCATTGACCATCATGCGCGTTCCCAGCGATGAACCGCCGATTCCTACAATAACCAGCGTATCACGATTGGCTCTGGCGGCCTCGGCGGCTTCGACAATTGGCTTCAGGCGCGCACTCAGACGCATTTCGAAAGGCAGCTTCCAGAAACCGAGCCGCCCCGCATCCACTTCGTTTTTTATGCGCGATTCAACTTTCAGAGCGGCTTTTCCGGCCTTGCTGAACTCTGTGGTCTTAATCAGATTTTTGCCGAAACAGGTCGAAACATCAATAGAAATTGTTTTCCTGGCGGACATGCTGAGAACCTCCCTTTTATTTGTGGGGTTAAGCTTTTACTTAAGCCAGAAGTCGTCGGCGTTGCATTTGCTGATGCTTTCGCCGTCGAGATGTTTAACGATTTTAGCCGGCACTCCAGCCAGAACACAATTGCCGTCAGGGAAAGACTTCGTTACGACTGCGCCTGCGGCGACTATGGTGTTGTCGCCGATTTCAACTCCAGGCAGCACGGTGCAGCCGTATGCCAGCAGGCAGTTGTCGCCGATGATTATAGGACCGGACGGCAGATGAGATGCAAGATCGTAATTGTCGTGGTTCTGCGAAACGAAGCCGACACCCTGGGCCACCAGAAATGAGCCTCTGAAAATTATCTGCGATGTGGCCTGCCAGTAACAGGCGGCGGCCATGAAATTTCGAACGTAGCGTTTATCGAATTTTATATTCTGCGGACAGACTACAGATGAAGAATGATGCACGGGCCACGGCACATGAGAATTGAGGCGCAGTATCTTCTGAAAAAACAGACATTGCAGCAATTCTTTGTAGTACAGACTTCTTTCGACGTAAAAGCGCCGATCCAGTCCGTGATTGAAACCGTACAGCATAAGCAGCGGAGCAACTGTAAGCTGTCTGAACAACCTGAAAAGGGCCCTTAGTAAAGTTCTCAAAATACAGTCCTTGTCAAAAAATCCACGTTCGGAAAAGGATATCCCATAGATGAAAAAAGGTTAAGTAATTAATTGACAGGCTGCTGGACAAAAAAAGGGCGCCCATACAGGCGCCCTTTTTTGCTTTGACAGCAGAGAATCAGTCGGCCAGATAGCTCATCGAGAAGCTTTCCACCAGGTCGTTCATGTTGTCGATGTTGGTGGAGTTGAACTCAACGAGTCCGTCATAGTCAGTACCGTCGATCTTGACAGCCTGAGCAATGCCGGTGGCGCCGGCTGCAGTACGGTTTTCAACACCGGCGGGCAGTTGCAGGGTGAAGCCAGTTCCGTTGTTCCAGTAGATGTGATGATAGCGCATGCTCTCATCATCGGAAACGCTGAACACCACGCGATAGAAGCTCGCGCCGTCGATGGCGGTCGAGGTCATGGCCTTGGTGTTGGCATTCCAGGTGACATTCATAAAGCCGACGAAGTCGGGATAGGTCACGCTGGTCGGGGCCTGATCGGGGCTGCGATAGATCGAACCGGCCAGGTTGATGTTGCCGGCGCCTTCGCTGGCGATGAGGCCGGCGGCATCCAGAGCGACGGCCACGCCGAAGTACGGATAACCGGAAATACCGCTGTGCTGCGGAGCGAAAGTCTGGGTGAATTTACCATCGCTATTTTCACCAACTTTGCAGTCGGCAGTGTCGGTGTCGTCACGCAGGTCCTGGCTGGCGCCGAGACCCAGGGGAATGAAACCTACGCCGGACTGCATGGCGCCGACGAGGGAGATGACCGAGTCAGCGCATCCGCCGCCAGCAAGAGCCGGCAGAGTGGGAACGTTGATTTCGGCGGAATAGGTCTGCGGCTGGGAAAGAGCCAAGTCGCTGCCGATGTCTTCGAATTCGTCGTAATTCGGTTTGCCTTCGCTGGTTTTAGCGATGGGTTCGAGATCGAATCCGGGGACGATACCATGATAGAAGCTCTCGAAGAGAGGAATGACGGTCGCCAGAATGGCGGGGATGTCAATCTCGTCACCACCACCGATAGCGCCGGTGACGGCGGTAAGGATGGTGTTCAGGTCGGCATAGCCGCCCAGAGCCCACAGAGTAGCGGGTCCGGGAATGCCCTGAGCTCTGTACTGAGCCGGAGTCAGACGGTCTTCGTAGAGGAAGAGTTCAAGTCCGGTCGGCAGATCGACGTTGTTCTGGAAAATCGAACCGAGGTCGATCCAGGTGGGTTCGAGTTCGCCGATGAGGCTCGTGAAGTTCAGGTCGAGCAGACTGCCCGGAATGCTGAACAGGGCGATGCCCAGATGCAGGTTGAGCTCCTGGAGAACGTCCGGGATCGGATCGTAGTCGATGGTGCCCTTAACGCCGGTGGCGATGGTCTGATCAACATTGGCATCCAGGGGGATCAGCATGTCGTTGGCCTTCACGCCGA
This sequence comes from Deltaproteobacteria bacterium, assembly GCA_029570245.1. Lineage (GTDB taxonomy): Bacteria > Myxococcota_A > SURF-8 > SURF-8 > SURF-8 > JAKQSH01. Next base: position 6,453 of record JAKQSH010000372.1, read on the forward strand.
ACATGGAAACATAGGTGTAATCGTCATTGAACACATGAACGTCGCAACCGTTGGTGCAGTCTGCCGTAAAGGTAGCGATGCCGCCGGTAAGGTCCTGATCAAGCAGAGCTTTGGTCGGGGGATTGAGGTAAACTTTTCCGCCGGTGATAAGCTCGCCGCTCTTCATGTCGAACGCAACTACGCGCACGCTGCCTTCGGCCACGGTCGCGAAGTTGGTGTAAGAGGCAGTACCTTTAACGGTGTTTTTGCAGTTCAGAGTGACTTCAACGGTCGAAGCGCCATCGGTGGTTCCGCCGGTCAGAACGCCGTCGGTGCCGACAGTTACGCTGTCGCCGGAAGTAATGGCCCATGCGTAATCAGGAGCGATTTCCATCTTGGCGCCGTTGGCGTTGAAGACGGTGGCGCTCAGGGCTACAGTGTTGCCCTGGCTGATCATGCCGTTGCCCTGATCGATAACGATCGTGGCGGCTTCGTCACACGGGGGCTGAGCACTGCAAACGCCGCCCAGGCAAGCAAAGCCGGAGCTGCAGTCGCCGTTTTTGACGCAGCTTTTGCCGTAGCAGAGGCCGTCAGCGCCGCAATCGAATTCTTTGGTTGCATCGCCGGTTACTTCGGCGGTGCACTGAGCTGCATTTTCGCAAACGATGGTTTTGCAGGTCAGAGTGAAATCGTCGCAGGCCAGACCGTCACAGCAGTCCTCGTCCAGTTCGCAGGCGCCATCTTCGAGTTCACACTCGCCTTCGCCTTCGCCTT